>JBLIIL010000081.1:0-3030 GCA_047634755.1 Methylophilaceae bacterium | reverse complement strand
ATAAGCTCATAGTTAATATGGGGACCGCGCCTATTTTTGATGGGATGGGTTTGATCATGCCTATTTGTAGTTACAACGGCACCATATCTATTAGTCCGACAAGCTCAGCAAATTTAATGCCCGATTTAGATATGTTCACACGTTATATTCGCGAAAGTGCTAATGAGTTAGAACTAGCCGTAAAGGAAAAGCTAGCTGGTCAAGCAGCTATTGATGCGCTTATGCAAGAAGAATAATTACACCGTTTTATAGGATTTGTTATGCAACATGTATTACCTACTATACCCAGACCTTCTTTATTTCATATGCTCAGCGAAGGCAGAACATTAATTGAACTCAGTGCGTTTGGAGCTGCTTTACCCTTTTTAAAGAGGGCTCCTTCTGGTGACGGGCATCCGGTAATGGTGCTTCCTGGTTTTTTAGCCAGTGATTTTTCAACTAAACCCATACGCTCTTTTTTAAAAGGTAAAGGTTATGCAATCTATGGTTGGGAACTCGGACGGAATTTTGGCACCCATATAGTCGGTGGTGAACAAGTATTAAGTGATCAATTAATTAATCGAGTAATTGAATTATCGGTCATCCATAACGCGAAGGTCAGTTTAATTGGCTGGAGTTTGGGTGGTATTTTAGCTAGAGAGCTTGCTCGGATTATTCCAGATTGCGTGCGTCAAGTCATTACACTGGGTAGTCCATTCAATGGTTCGCAAGGGTCTTCTCCCGCAGTCGAAAGATTGTTTGAACTTATTAATGGTAATGTTTCTCAATCTAATCCAGATGTGGTAAGAAAGATGTTTACCCCTCCACCGGTTCCAAATTCGGCCTTATATTCTAAAACTGATGGTGTTGTTCATTGGCAAGCTTGTATCAATCACCGAATTGAAGCACATCATCAGGCTGAAAATATTCAGGTACGAGGCAGTCATTCTGGCTTAGGTCACAATCCACAGGCTGTGTGGATTGTCGCGAATAGATTGTCGCAACCAGAAGCTAGTTGGCAGCTATATAAAAACGCTGAACTTGAAAAACCTCAGTTTTCAGGCAAGCTAAAGTACGTTTGATTTGCTAGGAGTTTTGACACCTATGAATACTATCACTCACCATCCCGAGCAGTTGGTTGCAGCTAACAACCTCTATATTAATTACGATAGTTTTGGAGATAAAAGTCATCCAGCTATTGTATTGATCATGGGCTTAGCCACTCAAATGATTTATTGGGACGAACAGTTTTGCAAATTACTAGCCTCACAAGGCTATTGGGTTATCAGATTTGATAACCGGGATAATGGCAAAAGTACTTGGTTGGACTCAATACCTCCACCCACTAGTCTTGCTTTACTGACAAATGCGGTGTTTAAACGCCCACTTGGTGCCACTTATTTATTGTCTGATATGATGCAAGATACAGTGAGCTTATTAGATGCATTACAGCTTGAAAGTGCACATATAGTGGGCGCATCTATGGGCGGAATGATTGCTCAAGAAATTGCAATCCATCACCCACACAGAGTTAAAAGTCTTACTTCTATCATGTCTACTACCGGTAATAGGAAGTTACCCAAGCCGTCTGCGGCCTTTAGCTTTAAAATGCTTAAACCTCCTCCTAAAGATGTTGATAAAGCCGTTACCTATGGTATGCATGTGTGGCGGATGATACAGGGGAATTATTATCCATTTGATCAACCAAAAGTGCTTGGTTTAATAACGCGGGCATTACAGCGAGGTTTTAATCCTGCGGGCAACACCCGGCAACTAGCCGCTATTTTGGACTCGCCGGATAGAACTAAAGCCCTAAATACTTTAACCGTACCCAGCTTAATCCTACATGGTGAGGACGACCCTTTAGTACTTGTTGCTTGTGGGTATGCCACAGCTAAAGCGATACCCAATGCCAAAATAAAAACCTACCCAGGTATGGGGCACACCATACCCAGTCAACTATATGCTGATATAACCCAACAGATACTGGATCACATTAAGGCTAGCTGACTTTATTTAAAACGTGCAAACAATCCGTTAACGCTGCGCACCATCCATCGAGGATAGTGTGTGGCCATTTGTACTAACAATTTGTTGGCTACCTTGTCCAAAAATACGACTTCTCCTTTCATACTTGCCTTATATGCTTGCGCAGCAAGTTCCATCGGATCTGCTTTTAAAAATTTAGGAATAAACTTTTCAAAGCCATCAGCGTGAGTGAGCATTTGGGTTTCTGTCATGCCAGGGCATACACAAGTGACGCTTACTCCAGTGCCTCGTAGTTCTTCGGCGATACCTTCTGAAAAGGACAATACAAAAGCCTTACTGGCACCGTATGCTGCAAAGTTAGGGGTCGGCATAAAGCTAGCAATAGAGCCTACATTGACAATTTTCCCTTGCCCACGGGCAAGCATGGGTTTGATAAATTGTTGGGTCATATTGACCAAACTCTGAATGTTTAATTGCAATAAGTTATTTAACTGCTGTGAATCGCTTAGGCTCAACTTTTCGACTTGCATCATGCCTGCATTATTCACCAATATATCGACTTTTATTTCTTTTAATGCGATCGCTTCAAATAGCTTTTGTGCCGCATCGACGGGGATCAAGTCGGCGGCGAAGACATGCACATCGACTGCGTATTTTGCTTTTAGTTCGCTAGCAAAATCTATTAACTTAGCTTCATTACGTGCTACTAACACTAAGTCATGTCCATTCTTTGCATAGACTTCTGCAAAGCTACGACCTATACCTTCTGATGAGCCTGTGATCAGTGCTGTTTTAAGTTTGGGCATTGCGAACCTCTTTGTTAATTTAGGTGATGTCACAGGTGACCATCAGATTAGCTATTTTATGGTTTATTCTGGGTAAATGAATCGTCTGAGAAACCAAGCTGTGGTGATGTTTCAGTTGTACTTTTTTTGATTTTATTTTTATGGGCTGCTTGTGCTCTTTTTTTACGTGTTGCACAGGCTTTGATAATTTTACTCTGAACATCTTGTTCTAAGTTTATCCAATGTACTCTTTCTTCTCTAGATCTGAAACAGCCAA
>JBLIIL010000080.1:0-3117 GCA_047634755.1 Methylophilaceae bacterium | reverse complement strand
ACTCGATGCAGCTTCGTCAATGAGATCGATTGCTTTATCAGGTAGTTGCCGATCACTGATATATCTGTGAGACAAAGACGCCGCAGCTACAATAGCCGGATCGGTTATCTCTACTGAATGGTGTAATTCGTAGCGTTCTTTTAAACCGCGTAAAATTGCGATGGTGTCTTCTACGCTGGGTTCTTCTACTAATACTTTTTGAAAGCGACGCTCCAGAGCTGCATCCTTCTCAATATATTGACGATATTCATTTAAAGTAGTGGCACCAACACAATGTAACTCCCCTCTAGCCAGTGCAGGCTTGAGCATATTGCCGGCGTCCATTGCTCCCTCACCTTTACCTGCACCTACCATGGTGTGCAATTCATCGATGAATAGAATAACTCGACCTTCTTCTTTACTCAGTTCGTTAAGCACTGCTTTTAAGCGTTCTTCAAACTCCCCTCGAAATTTTGCTCCAGCTATTAATGAACCCATATCGAGGGACAACACACGTTTATTCTTTAATCCCTCTGGCACTTCAGAGTTTATAATACGCTGAGCTAACCCCTCAGCAATGGCTGTTTTACCCACACCAGGCTCACCAATTAATACGGGGTTATTTTTAGTTCGACGTTGTAATACTTGAATGGTACGACGGATTTCATCGTCCCTTCCGATGACAGGGTCTAATTTTCCCTGTTCGGCACGCGCGGTGAGATCAGTGGTAAATTTATCTAAAGCTTGGCGCACATCTTCAGCGTTTTGGTCAGTGACTTTTTGCCCTCCACGCATTTTCTCTATCGCTTTCTCAATCTTTTCTTGATCCGCACCTGACTGTTTAAGCAGCGCACCTAAACTGCCTTTATCTTGCAAGGCTGCCAAAACAAACACTTCTGATGTGATGTAATCATCTTTGCGTTTTTGTGCAATCTTATCGCTTAGGTTAAGTAGAACAACCGTACTTTTACCCAGCTGCACATCCCCGCCAGTACCTTCAATGCGAGGTAGCCTACCTAATGCCTCAGCTAACGCAGAACGCAAACTATTTACGTTGATATTGGCTTGATCAAATAACGGGCGCACAGAGCTACCTTGCTGATTAAGCAAAGCAGTCATTAAATGCACTGGCTCTATATATTGATGATCGCGACCTAAGGCCAAAGACTGAGCCTCTGATATGGCTGTTTGAAATTTACTGGTAAAACTATCTAAGCGCATAAAGTCTCTTCACTCCTACTTTGCATAGCTTGGTTATGGGTACAATTTACATACTAATCAAGTCTGTTGGATAAAGTATCCAGCCGTAACATAGGTAATATTAAAATCAAATCAAACGACATACATTGACTAAGTAATAGAGCGTTAGCATATGAAAAATATACGGATTTACTAATAAAGATCGAGCTTAATACAAAATATCAATCAAGATAAATTGCACTGACCATCCTTCCTGTTGCTACGATAGGATTTGATTTGTTTGATACTTGATGTGTGGCCCGACGATGAGAAAAAAATAAATCGTGCTGTTGATAAGTACAATATTCGCCACCAAATATCTGAGTTATTCCCAAAGTAAACATTTTTTGCTTAGCTATTAGATAAAGATTAGCAAAATATTTCTCATCAGTATTTTGGCTATTGATCCTAAAAGCCTGAGGATAGTTGCTAAAGGTTTCTTTTATTTCTTTTCCTACTTCAAAGTGTCTTTGGCTAATAGCTGGTCCCATCCAAGCCATTAAAGTCTTTGGATGCACTGGCATTTTAGATACCGTATTTTCTATTACCCCATCGGCCAATCCACGCCAACCAGCGTGCACCGCCGCAACACAGAGACCTTGAACATCGCACAATAAAATAGGCAGACAGTCTGCGGTCATAACAGCACAAACTTGACTTTTCCTAGTGGAAAAACAGGCATCCGCTTGAAACGTTGCTTCTGCATCATTGCAGTGCATATCTAAGTCTAGACAAATGTTAGTGTGTGTTTGATTAAGCCAGATAAAATTCTGATAATTAGGCAATAATTCACGGTTTTTATTGACTGCAATCATGTCATCGCCTACGTGCTGGGCAAGATTAAACGAGTCATAAGGCGGCAAGCTAAAACCTTCACTTCTGCTACTAGTAAAGGCTTTAACATTATTGGGCGCTGGCCAATTTGGTTGAATGTAATTCTGCTGAAGCAAAATTACACTTCTCCGCTGCCGTGCTCTGATTTGTCTTCTCTTAAAACGTCTAAAAGTGCCACAAAATCTTCAGGTAACGGAGCTTGCCAACTTAACCATTCACCTGTTACTGGATGAGTCAATTCAAGCTGAATTGCGTGTAATGCTTGTCTACGGAACATTCTCAACATGTTAACCATATTTTCGTTACAAGCTTTTGGTGGTCTAGGTCGTCCTCCATAAGCTTGGTCACCAACTAAGGGATAACGGAGGTGCGACATATGTACGCGAATTTGGTGAGTACGCCCAGATTCCAATTTTAATCGAATATAAGTATGGGCACGAAATTTTTCTTTTACACGGTAATGTGTCATAGCAGGTTTGCCTGACTCTCGCACAGCCATACTAGTGCGCTTAGTAGGATGACGTCCGATAGGTTCATCGACCGTTCCACCAGCGACCATAGTACCCACTACAACGGCCTCATATTCCCGGCTAATTTCTCTTGCCTGTAGTTGCTCGACTAAATGGGTTTGAGCAGGAATAGTTTTAGCTACTACCATTAAACCGGTCGTATCTTTATCAAGTCTGTGTACTATACCTGCACGCGGTACATTGGCGATTTCAGGTGCATGATTGAGTAAAGCATTCAGGACTGTGCCGTCACTGTTGCCAGCTCCAGGATGCACCACTAGGTTCATAGGTTTGTTAATCACCAAAATATGTTCATCTTCATACACGATGTTTAAATCAATATCTTGGCCCTTATGTTGAACTTGCATTTCAATTTGGGCATCAATCTCAATAAGCTCTTCACCTATTAATTTTTCTCTAGGTTTATTGAGTATTTGCCCATCGACTTTAACGTAATCAGCCAAAATCCATTCTTTTATGCGTGATCTTGAATAATCAGGGAACATTTCGGCCAAAGCTTGATCTAACCGTTTACCAAATAAGTTTTCAGGCACAT
>JBLIIL010000079.1:0-3281 GCA_047634755.1 Methylophilaceae bacterium | reverse complement strand
GGGGCTATGTCAACCAAGTATAACGATGACCCAACAAAAGCATCTCGTACCTATGATGCAAATCGCGATGGATTTGTTGGTGCTGGTGGTGGTGGTATGGTGGTTGTTGAAGAGCTTGAACATGCTTTAGCTCGCGGTGCCAAAATTTATGCTGAAATTGTGGGTTATGGTGCTACGTCAGACGGCGCTGATATGGTAGCTCCATCAGGTGAAGGTGCTGCGCGTTGTATGCAACAAGCGATGCAAGGTTTAGATAAGCCTATCGATTATATCAATACTCATGGCACCTCTACACCTGTTGGTGACGTAAAAGAGCTTTGGGCAATTCGTGAAGTGTTTGGTGATACCACGCCGCCACTTAGCGCAACTAAAGCTATGACGGGTCACGCATTAGGTGCCGCTGGTGTAAATGAAGCGATTTACAGTATTTTGATGATGGAAAATAGTTTTATTGCACCATCAATTAATATTGACACCTTAGACGAAAAGGCCGTAGGCATGGATGTGGTTACTGAAACTCGTCAAGCTAGATTAACCACAGTTATGTCAAATAGTTTTGGTTTTGGTGGCACTAATGCCACTTTAGTGATGCAAAAGTATCAAGGTTAAAATCACTTGTTAGAAAATGAACTATAGTTAGTAGTATACCCAAAGCCAGCTTATGCTGGCTTTATTATTTGGAAAGACTAAATTAAGGAACCCGATTTAGATGGCAAAATCAAAAAGTAATTTATGGAAAGTATTTAAAAGCGTGGCAGCAAGTGTTTTTGGAGTTCAAAGCGGCGCCAACTACAAGAATGATTTTGAACAACCATCGTTCGTGCCTTTTGTCATAGTAGGTATTTTGTTTGTAATAGGCTTAATTAGTATGTTGGTTTTGATTGTAAAATTAGTGCTATAGCTCGTAATTCTTATAAATTGTAGTTTGATACATACTATGCAAGATTAATGTTTCTTTAATTATTATTAGATTTTAAGAAATAATAATAATTTATATGGGCCTACATTACCCGTATTTACATTCGGCTTATAGTTATCATATATTGGCAATCAGACTTAGATCTGACCTAGGTCTTGCAGCACTGATCTATTCAATATCACTATCTTGCCATAACGCAACGCAATCACATTATCACTCTGCAGGTCTTGTAAAATTTTATTCACGGTTTGCCGAGAACTATGAATAAGTTGCGCCAGTGCATCTTGAGAAATTTTTATCTCAAAGGCCTTAGTGTACTTGTTTTGTTCTTGTAGCCCTTGTTGCATGAGGCTTAGCCTTTTACATATTTGCCCTTTTAATGATAAACACCCTGTTTCATCTATTAAACTGAATGTGGATCGTACTCTTTGACACAGCAATCGCATGATATGTTTAGACCAATCTTGATGTTCTATGAATAATTGTTCAAAAGCGGATTTAGGTACTTTCAATATTGTAGTTGTATCTTCAGCATGTGCATCGTGAGTGCGAGGTAAGCCATCGATCAAGGAAATTTCACCAAACCAATTGCCAGGCTGGATCCAGGTCAGCACGAGTTCTTTGCCCTGTACTGTGAAATTACTCACTCGAATGCGCCCACTAACTACACAATAAAATCCGTTTGCGGAGTCATTCTTCTGATGCAATATTTGTTGGTTGCATAAGACCTTTAATTTACCTTTTTCGAGTAATTTATCAGTTAAAGACTCTGAAAGAGAAGCAAACCATGCATTTTTCGAAAGAATTTGACGGATTTCATCCGATTGCATAAAAACCTCTAAATTGTCAATATGGCGACAGTTTAAGTCGTGGCTGATAGCTTATCGTAAGTTAATTATTATTCAACTGGGAACGATACAAATGACAACGTCAGTAAAACAGCAAGTAAGCGAGGAAGAATGGCAAACCCGAGTCAATTTAGCGGCTTGTTATCGTGCAGTAGCTATGTTTGGCTGGGATGACTTAGTTTTTACGCATATATCTGCTCGCGTGCCAGGGCCTGAACATCATTTTTTAATTAATCCCTATGGTTTGATGTTTGAAGAAGTCACGGCTTCAAGTTTGGTCAAAGTGGATTTGAAAGGCAATAAGGTGATGGACTCGGATCACGAGATTAATCCGGCAGGGTTCACTATTCATAGTGCGGTGCATGAGGCACGTGAGGATGCCCAATGTGTGATGCACTTGCATACCGCAGCGGGTATTGCTGTTTCTGCCACTAAACAAGGCTTGTTGCCTCTTAGTCAACAATCACTGTTTGCACTTTCGTCATTGTCTTACCATAACTATGAAGGCGTGGCCCTCAATCCTGATGAAAAAACACGTCTTGTTGCTGATTTAGGCGAAACCAGTTTTATGATTTTACGTAATCATGGGCTTTTGACTTGTGCAGAAACCATTGCGGATGCTTTTTTGTATATGTATCTACTTGAGAGTTCGTGTCAAATCCAGCTGAAAGCGCAGGCCAGCGGTCAAGAATTACTCCCTATTCCGGCGCAGATTTTAGCGGGCATTCAAGCTCAGGCTAAACAAGTCACACGTTCTGCAGGAGGGGGCTTGGCATGGCCGGGAATATTGCGTAAATTAGATCGCATTAATCCTGGATTTGACCAATAAACTTTGAATCAACTTACCTTTAACAGCTATCAAAAACATGCAGGTTTCACTGAGTTATGCGGTCACCGTATAGCTTATTGGCAATCACTGAATTTCTACCAAAATCCTAGTAAAGAAACCATATTGTTTATCCACGGCTTTCCCAGTGCCGCTTGGGATTGGCATTTTCAGTGGAAACACTTAGCTGGCCAATACCGTTTACTCAGTTTAGATTTATTGGGTTTTGGCTTATCCGATAAACCCAAAGACCATCAATATAGTTTGCTTGAGCAAGCAGATATTGTGCAGGCGTTGTTGAGTCATCAAGGTGTTAAAAAATATCATGTTCTGTCTCACGATGCACAGGAACTGCTAAGTCGGCAGGAAAGTATGCATAACGAAGCAAAAATTTCATCTATTTGTTTTTTAAATGGTGGCATATTTGCTTCTCATCATAGACCTTTATTTACCCAGAAATTATTGAATAGTCGACTAGGTGGTTTAGTCAGTCATTTTATGAACAAGGCGAGTTTAACCAGAGGATTTAATAAAATATTTGCTGTTGATAGTCAGCCTAGTGCCCATGAAGTTGATACCTTGTGGCAGTTGATTGAACACAATAATGGTAAGAGAGTGTTGCCTAAGTTGTTAAGCTACATTGATGAACGCAACCAACATGGTAAACGTTGGGTAGAAAGCATGATCA
>JBLIIL010000078.1:0-3426 GCA_047634755.1 Methylophilaceae bacterium | reverse complement strand
TGAAAACAGTAATGTACAAGATGGTTCAGTATTACACACCGATGTGGGTGTACCTTTAACTATAGGTAAAGGCGTCACAATTGGTCATAAGGTAATGTTGCATGGCTGTGAGGTAGGTGATTACAGTTTAATAGGCATTAATAGTGTGGTCTTAAACGGTGCGAAAATCGGTAAATATTGTGTCATAGGTGCGAATAGTTTAATCACTGAAAACATGCAGATCCCCGATGGCTCACTAGTGATGGGGTCACCTGCTAAGATTATTAAGCCTATTCCAGAACAGCAGCAAAAAATGCTTGAACAATCTGCACAGCATTATGTTGATAATGCCAAACGATTTTTAACTCAATTAAAATTATCTTGAATTTTAAGACAAAAAAATGCCCGATACTATTACTAGTTCGGGCTTAGGGAAATGGCTCTGTTAGAGCCGTGCGCTAACTATAAAACTCCTTCCTTGAAGTGAAATTCATGAAACTTGATTTTTAATAATAGAACAACTGTGTGTAAAAAATAAACAATTATTACACTTAATTTTATTGTCTATTTAAATCAATACTTTAATACTTTTATACAGCGTCATACAGGTGATTTTATTTTGCTGTTGAATACTTCAATAGGTTTAATAATGCTTTTGTAAATGAGTATTTATCTTATTTATCCTCGGTATACTTGTATTGTACCCATGAGTTTATGCTGCAAAAATCTATTTATAAAATCAGTCAAATTTTGGATTATCTATGTCTCTATCATTTTCATCTTTTATACCTCCAACCCGAGTTCTTATGGGGCCAGGCCCTTCGGACGTATATCCTCAAGTTCTCAAAGCTTTAGCTAGGCCTACAATCGGCCATTTAGATCCAAAGTTTGTGGACCTAATGGATGAAGTAAAGCAGTTATTACAATACGCATTTCAAACTAACAACGCCTTAACTATGCCTATTTCGGCGCCAGGTTCAGCAGGTATGGAGTCTGTTTTTGTTAATTTAGTTGAGCCAGGCGATAAAGTAATTGTGTGTCAAAATGGTGTCTTTGGCGGACGTATGCAGCAAAATGTACAGCGTTGCGGTGGTCAAGCCATTATGGTGCAAGATGAGTGGGGTAAACCTACAGATCTGAATAAATTAAGAGAAGTATTGCAAGCTAACACTGATGTTAAAGCCGTGGCTTTTGTTCATGCTGAAACTTCAACTGGTGTGTTGAATGATGCCAAGGCATTATGCCAACTAGCCAAAGAGTTTGATTGTTTAACCATAGTTGATGCTGTCACATCCCTAGGCGGCAGCGAGTTAAAAGTTGATGATTGGCAGATTGATGCGATTTATTCGGGAACCCAAAAATGTCTTTCTTGCGTTCCTGGTTTATCTCCTGTTTCTTTTAGTGAACTGGCTATCGCAGTTATTAAACAACGTAAACATCCGGTGCAAAGCTGGTTCTTAGATATGGATTTAGTAATGGGTTACTGGGGTAAGGGGGCTAAGCGTGCTTACCATCACACCGCCCCAGTTAATAGCATATATGCATTACACGAATCGCTGTTAATATTGCAACAAGAAGGACTACAACCGACTCATGCGAGACACCTTAAAAACCACCTTAGCTTAAAAGCAGGCTTAGAAAAATTAGGGTTAGAATTTGTTGTTGATCAAGATTATCGTCTTCCTCAATTGAACATGGTGCGTATTCCAGAAGGTGTCGATGATGCTGATGTTCGCAATAGATTACTGAGTGAGTTCAATTTAGAAATTGGTGCTGGCTTAGGTGCATTGGCTGGTAAGGTATGGAGGATCGGTTTAATGGGCTGTGGTTCAAGTCAAAAGAATGTTGATTATTGTGTAGCTAGTTTAGACACGGTACTTAACTAAATAAGTCAAGTCTATAACAAGGGCTAATTGTCGACAGTTAGCCCTTGTTATTTTTAACAATAAGCTTTAGCATAGTTCTATGTTTATTTATTGTCGACAATGATTCATTGCAAATATTAACAAACACATCACCTGGTATTACTCGCGCAGATACGGTATTCATCGATATCCGGCAACGCATTGTTGAGGGTGATATCTTAACTGGCTCTAAATTAAGTGAACCAGGTCTCGCCAAATATTATGAAATCAGCCGCAGCACATTACGTGATGCATTATCTCGCCTAGAAGGTTGCGGTTTACTTGAACGTAAAGCCAACATTGGTTATCGCGTGGTGACATTATCGACGGAGCAACTTCTTGAGATTTTTCGAGTTAGAGAATCTTTAGAGGGTATGGCGTGTCGGTTAGCGGCACAAAATATGACGTCAAAACAAATTGCTGATTTAAAACATTTACTCGAAGTACACAATCAGTACGAATCTTTGAAGCAAGGTCAGGCTTACATTCAAGAAGAAGGGGATTTAGACTTTCATTTTCGCATAGTGATGGGCAGTGGCAACAAACTGCTAATCCGGCTTTTATGTGAAGAACTCTATTATTTGGTGCGCATGTATCGTTACCAGTTTGGAATGGCTAGCCCTCGCGCTAAAAGAGCCTTTTCTGAACATCATCACATTATTCAAGCCATCGAAGATAAAGATGGAGAACTGGCTGAAATACTAATGCGTAGGCATATTTCAGCGTCACGAAAAAACGTAGAAAAAAGGATGAATACTTTATGAGCACTCCCGGACAACGCTTTCGTCAAGCACTAAAAGACAATCAACCTTTACAAATCGTTGGCACTATCAACGCGTATACAGCGATGATGGCTAAACAAATTGGTCATCAGGCCATCTATCTTTCAGGCGGTGGGGTTGCGAATGCATCCTATGGTTTACCAGACTTAGGTTTGACGTCTTTGAATGACGTTTTGGTGGATGTTCAGCGAATTACTGCTGCCTGCGACTTACCTTTATTAATTGATATCGATACAGGTTGGGGCGGAGCTTTTAACATTGCTAAGACCATACGTGATATGGAAAAAGCGGGAGCTGCAGCTGTACATATGGAAGACCAGGTAGCGCAAAAGCGTTGTGGTCATCGCCCCAATAAAGAAATTGTTTCCACTGAAGAGATGGTGGATCGTATAAAAGCGGCTGTTGATGCCCGCACCGATCCTGATTTCTTCATCATGGCTCGCACTGATTCTTTTGCTCAAGAAGGATTAGAAGCTTCTATCGCAAGGGCTAAAGCTTATGCGGCAGCTGGCGCAGATGGTATTTTTGCCGAAGCGGTGCAAACTGAAGCACATTATCGTGCATTTTCTGAAGCCTTAGACGTACCAATCCTAGCAAATATCACAGAGTTTGGTCAGACTGAATTATGGAATAAGAAAGAGTTAGGTGAGTGGGGCGCTGATATGGTGCTGTATCCACTTAGTGCATTTAGAGCCATGAATAAAGCGGCTGAAAATGTCTATCAGTCTATTATGACCCATGGTGATCAAAAAGCTGTGGTT
>JBLIIL010000077.1:0-3849 GCA_047634755.1 Methylophilaceae bacterium | reverse complement strand
AGTAAATCACGAATATGTAGGCCTGGAATTGAGCGGGCTGAACCTTTTAGGATCTCATCATCCTGATGAGCAAAGGCGATGGTTGGACGAAAATATTTATCTTTAATACGTCCTGCCAAAATACCAATTACCCCTTGATGATAATCAGCTTGGTACAACACTAACCCATAAGGTAAGGTGCTTTCCTCTAAATTTAATCCTTCTAAAGCTTTAACTGCTTCTTGCTGCATCGAACCTTCGATTTCACGTCTTTCTCGATTTAAACTGTCTAGCTGCACAGCTATTTGCCTTGCACGGGCGTGGTCATCCGTTATCAAACATTCAATACCTAAAGACATATCATCTAATCGCCCAGCTGCATTCAGCCTTGGCCCTACTACAAAGCCTAAATCAGAGGCAACTAAGCGACTTTTCTCCTTGCCCGCCACTTCAAGTATTGCCTGTATGCCCGGCCGACACTTATCACTTCGGATACGCTGCAAACCTTGGTGTACCAATATTCTATTGTTGTCGTCCAATGGCACAACATCAGCCACTGTACCTAGTGCTACCAAATCTAACAAGTCGGCTAAATTCGGAACTGGCAAGCCTTTTTTCTCAAGCCAGCCATTAGATTTCAACTCTGCTCGCAACGCCAGCATTAAATAAAATGCAACACCTACACCCGCTAAGTTTTTAGATAAAAATCCACAACCTGGTTGGTTGGGATTCACAATTGCATCTGCAACAGGCAATGTTTCAGCGGCTAAATGATGGTCAGTAACGATCACGGTTATACCCAAAGATTTGGCTTTTTCAACACCAGCAAAACAAGCAATACCGTTGTCAACTGTCATGATGACTTCTGCTTGTTGTTGAGCCGCAACTTCCACTATCTCTGGGCTTAAGCCATAACCAAAATTAAAACGATTGGGCACTAAATAATCATGATTAATAGAACCCATCATACGCAAAGACATCATACTTAGCGCCGTACTTGTGGCACCATCAGCGTCAAAATCACCCACAATTATAATTTTCTTGTTGGTCCCAATAGCATGAGCTAACAAGCTAACCGCTTTATCAACACCTTGTAATTGGTCGAAATGCAATAAGGCATTTGCACTGCGATTGAGTTGCGAAGCGTCATCTACACCTCTATCGGCATATATTTGTTTCAATCTTGGATGCAACGGATCAGGAAGGTGTTGGCTATCTTTTCTGGGTCTACGGCTGATTTGCACTGAGTTATTTACCAATTAAGGGAGTTAAAATAAAAAAGCCTGTATCAGTACAGGCTTAATAATATATCTATTGAGTCAACTACATAATAGCTTTTAGTGCTTCTTCAAGCTTTTTAGGCGGTTGATAACCTGGAATAACCGTGCCATCAGGCATGATGATGTTAGGTGTACCGCTTACCCCAATTTCCTGACCAAAAGCGTATTGTTCTGCGACTTGTGTTTCACAGTTTTTATTAGCAACTGAGCCACCTGCTTTAGCGTTATCCATAGCTTCTTGCTTATCTTCTGCACACCAAATTGAGACCATATCGGTGTATGAACGGCTATTAATACCACCTCTAGGAAAGGCTAAGTAACGCACAGTAATACCTAAATCATTGTATTGGTCCATTTCGTTATGCAGCTTACGACAATAGCCACAGGTAATATCAGTGAATATGTTAACCACATATTTTTCTTTAGCTGCTTTATATTCGATAACCGCGTCTTCAAACTTCACTAAACCGGCTAAACGCAGAATTCCGAGAGTATCTTCGGTGACATTACGCATACCGTCTTCGATATCATAAATACGGGCTTGCAACAAATACTTGCCGTCTTGACTGGTATAAAATATGCCTTTTTCTGTCATAACTTGCAATAAACCGGGTACTGGTGCATCACCTATCGCGCTTATTTGCATACCTAGGGAAGCTTGCAGCTTAGTTTTTACTTGATCATAGTTTGCTGTTTCGTTTACAGCAGACAGATTAAGGCTGAACACTGACGCGCAAAAAATAGCGCTAATTTTTGTCCACTTTTTCATAGATTTTCCAAATAATGATATTAGTAATATGACCCTCAACAAGGGCAACAATTTCAAATAAATAATAGACCTAGTTTAGCTGAACCCGAGGTGTAAACCAATGGCATTTAAGTATGCACCATAATTGATAGGTTTATTAGTCCTTAGGCTTGCACATTATCCCCTTGGATGATGCTCCGTAACAAGCTTTTGCAATCGCTCAGTCGCAACATGGGTATAAATTTGAGTAGAGGAGAGATCACTGTGTCCTAACAACATCTGAACAACCCGCAAATCTGCTCCATGATTGAGTAAATGAGTAGCAAATGCATGACGCATGGTGTGGGGAGATAAGTCAGTTTGAATATTAGCTATTTGGCTGTAGAGCTTAATACGATGCCAAAATGTTTGACGGGTCATGGCCACACCACGTTTACTAGGAAAAATAATGTCACTTTCAGATTTAAGTAATAACCCACGCCCCTGTTTTAAATAAATCGAAACCCAGTCAACCGCGTCCTCGCCTAGCGGCACTAACCGTTCTTTGTTGCCTTTACCAATGACTCTTACCACACCTTGCTGAATACTCAATTGATCAAGTCGTAAACTAACTAGTTCTGTCACTCGCAAGCCCGTGGCATAAAGAACTTCTAACATGGCTTTGTCACGTAATTGGATCGGGTCGTCTGTATTAGGCGCATTTAATAAATCTATGACTTGTGCTTCAGTCAAAGTTTTAGGAAGTGAATGGGGAAGTTTAGGATTTTGTAGCAAGCTAACCGGATTATCCCTGCGGATATTTTGACGGATCATATATTGGCAAAAACTTCGCAAACTACTTAAAAATCGAGATGTGCTGCGACCAGATAAGCCACTGTCATAACGTATTGCTAGATACTGATTTAATACATCTTGCTCAAAGTCGATTAATTGTATTGACTTGCTTTCATCACTTTGCTGTATGAGAAAAATTGCGAACTTGTTTAAATCAGAACGATAAGCACTGAGGGTATTCTCACTTAATCCCTTTTCTAACCACATGGCTTCAACAAACTTTTCTATGTGACCTAGATCGGCATTATTTAGCAGCATAAGTATTTTAGTTGCACGAGTAAAAAAGGCTGCATCTAAACAACTCTATCTTTGCTGCATTGCCAACAAAATTCGAAACTCGCAGCGTTTTTCTCATGGCAATCACTACATATCCAAGAAGATGTGTCTGATGGTTGATGTTGAAAATCGGCTACAAATTTCTGTGCCTTGGGTAACCACTCAGGATCCCTTACCCAGACTTCGGGCATAACGTCCATAGGCGATAATTCGCCCATGGCACCGATAGCAAATTCATTTTTCACAAAACAGGGAATACCTTGTTCATCAAGCAATTGTTTGATTTGAAAGACCATAAAACGGTCGTAATGACTGTAAACTTTATTCAAGGCTTTTCTTCAACATCTTAATTAATCCATATCGATAGAAACATTGGATAACGAGCCAAGTTGATTGCCTTCATTAGAATCCAACTTAATCATTAAACGTAAATCATTCGGTGAATCAGCATGTTGAATAGCATGCTCTAGAGTGACTTTTCCAGCTTTATAAAGGTCATACAAAGCCATATCAAAGCTTTGCATACCCATTTCCTTGCCTTTTTTCATTGCCTCTTTTAAGCCACCAATTTCGTTACGCTGAATAAGGTCGGTGACCAGTGGTGAGTTAAGCAATATTTCTATAGCAGCGACTCGGCCTGAGCCATCTGGCGTGGGCACTAACTGCTGAGCAATAATAGCGCGCATATTTAAACTTAAATCAAAACGCAATTTTTCATGTTGATCTGATGGT
>JBLIIL010000076.1:0-4019 GCA_047634755.1 Methylophilaceae bacterium | reverse complement strand
AGCAACGCCGCAATTGTATTGCTAAAGTCCAAATTTATTTTCTCTGGTGTTACCTGAACCTTAATCCTGAACCTGTAAGGATCAGGTGGTAACAACCTAAGGCATTTTAGGTTCACTCACCAAGAGTTGCTTAAAAGCAAACTCAATTTAGAGCAATCACACCATGCCTGATGAGTCGGAACCTATTGTGTAAACTAGTTCAAGGAATATTGATTCAGGCAACACCAGAGAAAACAAATTGAATGATAGAGCAGAGATGTGACACGATTTTCGTGAGTTAGCTTGGTTGATTACAGTAATTTATTTTGCTCTGCAATGACTTCATCAATTTGATTCTGCATTACAGTAATCCTACGCTTATAATCGCCGATGTCAACGCCTCCACTTTTTGTGTTGAGCACTTCATGAGAGAGATTCAAGGCTGCCATCATTGCGACACGCTCTACACCAACCACCTTGCCAGAATCTCGTATATCGCGCATTTTTTTTTCAAGGTAGTCAACGGCATCCATCAGGCCCTGACGCTCCTCATCGGTGCAGGAAACGGTGAATTCACGGCCCATAATTTGTACGTCTACTGACTTTGCTTTACTCATGCGGCCTCTTCACCTTCTGGCAGTTTTTCTAATAGGCCTTCGAGCTTAACACTAGCTTGCGCCATCTTATTTTTTAATGCGTCTGATTTCTCACGTAAGCCCTCGTTTTCTTCGCGCAGGGAGCCGCACAGAGCAATCAGCTTTGATATTCTTTCTTCTAGTTCTTTTATATCGGCATCCATAGCCCCACTATAATTGAAAAAATCTATATTAGTCAACAGCTAACATGTGCTATTCAAAGTAAATTAACATAATTAAAATTATGTTGTATTCAAGTATTCTTTTTTTTTCTTAAACATCCCTTATAATCGCCGTTGTTGTTAGGTTCTTTGTTGCTTTTCAAGTAACGAGGTGAAACTGGGAAATAGGTGAATTAGAGTATATTTAATAAGTCCTATGCTGCCCCCGCAACGGTAAGTGAGTTTACATTTTATTTTGCAACCAGCCACTGAGCTTAATGCTTGGGAAGGCGCAAAATATTATCTCACAAGCCCGGAGACCGGCCTCGCAACAACCAGCCTAATATTTAGGCGCGCTAGGAAATACTGCGGGGTGCGGTTATCAAAAGCTGTACTGTACTGATTGAATCGTTGCCACTGCACCAATTCCATTAAACCGTAAGCATTTTTGTCTACTTTACCCTTCTGCATTCTCTAGTTTTAAACATACATGCGGGGTCGCATGGCATTAGGAAAAGTAATGAAAAAAACCATCATCGCCAGTCTAATCGGACTAACATTCATACCAAACGCTTACTCAGCTGAAAATATTGCATTAGATGACGTTGTCGTCACTGCTACGCGCACACCGCAACCACGTGAAAGCGTCATTGCAAACGTAACTGTTATCGACCAAGCAGAAATTCAACGTAGCGGACAATCGAGCTTAGTCGATATTTTACAAAGGCAGCCAAGCTTAGAAATATCCAACAATGGTGGTGCTGGCAAGCTATCGAGCATCTTTATTCGCGGTGCCAATTCAGATCATACTGTCGTCTTAGTCGATGGCATTAGAATTAATTCTGCCACCTCTGGAACGACCGCTTTTGAGAATCTGCCGGTTGATTTAATCGATCGCATTGAAATTTTACGCGGTCCCGCTGCTAGTTTATATGGGCAAGATGCGATTGGTGGTGTGATTCAAATTTTCACCAAAAAAGGTCAAGGCAAGCCGAAGTTCTATGCAGGCATCGGCTATGGCACTTATGGCACGAAGAAGGCGCAAGCAGGCGCTTATGGTGCGATTGGTGATACGCGTTATGCCTTTGGTGTATCGAGTCAAGATACTGTCGGCTTCTCCGCTTTCAAAACGAATGATCAAAATCTTGATGATAACGACGGCTATCGCAACTTATCAGCAACAGGCTCACTTTCACATCAAATTACTGATGGCCATGAACTTGGCTTACAGTTCTTACATAGCAAAGGTCAAACGCATTTTGATAACCGATTCAATGCCTTTGCCGACGACCCTTCCTACAGAGATCACGCGCAGCTTGAACAATATAGCTACTCGTTTTTTACAAAAAATCAACTGACTAGCAATTGGTTATCAACGCTAACAGTCGGTCAGGGTTTTGATGAATATACAAACTACACAGGCCCTAGTGCATTCGTCCCTATCGGCCGTAGTAAGTTTAGGACAAAACAAGATCAACTCTCTTGGCAACATGATTTTACTCTACCAGTAGGCACAATCACCGCCGCCTATGACAGGCTAGAAGAAAGACTCAAATCGACAACGAATTATGGTAAAACCAGTCGAAATAATGACGGGTTTTATATTGGTTATCTAGCCAACATTCAAAACCACACTATCCACGCTAACTATCGTAGCGACCACAACTCAGTCTTTGGCATAAATGACACCCAAAGTATTGCTTATGGCTACCGATTTAATGATGCTTGGCGCACCAATATTAGTTATGGAAAAGCATTTAAAGTGCCTTCATTCAACTTTTTATACTTCCCATTTAGCAACAACCCTAACCTGATTCCAGAAAAATCAGACAATGTAGAAGCTAGTCTGCGTTATGCCACACATGATACAACTGCAAGCGTCACCATTTATCAAAATAAAGTCCGCGACCTTATTCTTTCAGACCTAAGTACTGGCTTTACGCCATTTAACGTTAATAAAGCAACACTTGAAGGTATTACCTTAGCAGCCAGTCATCAAATAGAACATTGGTCTATTGGTGGTAGCATTGATATACAATCCCCAAGAAGTGAAGCAACAAATCAACTACTTCCTAGACGTGCTAATCGCCATGCTAAAGCAAATGTCGCTTATCAATGGAATCGATTCCGCATTGGTACAGAAGTCATGTCCAGTAGCAAACGCTATAACGATGCAGCCAATAAGCAGCCACTTGCTGGCTACACCTTGTTTAATCTAACTTCAGAGTATGCATTTAATGCTCAATGGAAACTGCAAGCACGCTTAAACAATGTGTTTGATAAAGACTATGCATTAGCCTTTGAAGGCGACCCAAAAACAACTGGATTCATCTATGACAATGCAGGTAGCAACTTATTTGTTAACTTAAGGTGGGAATCAAAATAGCAGATTAAGCGGCTAGCATTAGCGTATATCTTTTTAAAAAATGTTATGATGGAGGCCATGAACACGGAAAAATTTATGAAGCAATCACAAATCGTCAGAACTTTAATTATTTCCGCGGCAATCGCCTTTTTTATGTTGCTCACACGCGGAAGTCATGTGCTGACAAGCGTATCGTTACCTGATGCCAGCATCGTGCTATTTTTATTAGGCGGCCTATTCTTAAAACGTGCAGGCTGGTTTGCTGCCTTTTTTGTACTCGCCGCAGTCATCGACTTTGGTGCTGCTGCTTTAGATCCAGCACAAGGCTTTTGTTTGACTGATGGGTACTGGGGGTTAATTCCTGCTTACGGCGCCATGTGGTTAGGCGGCTTATGGCTAAGCAAACAAGCTGATGCTTTCTCAGCAATTCAGTATGTCATTGTTACTGCATTAACTAGCTTTGTTGCTTTTGTGATTTCTACACAAACATACTATCTATTCTCTGGTCGCTTCCCAGCTAGCGGTGTTATAGAAAGCATGCAGCATGGTTGGAACTACTTGCCAAGTTGGATGGGTTTTGCAGCCATGTACTTTGCCGTGGCTTGGTTAAGTGTTATCGCACTACGTAATGTAAAATCTGCACCAACAATTAAAGCTTAATACGCTGATAAAATAGCTGTATATAAAAAGCCGCTTAACTAATAAGCGGCTTTTTTAATTGAAAAGGATACCCATGGTTGAATTTGAATTGAAAACTGAATATATCCCTTTATGTGATTTGTTAAAAACAGAAGGTATTGCTGAGAGTGGCGGCCAAGGCAAAGCCATGGTTGCAGAAGGTATTGTCACCGTGGATGGTGAAATTGAATTACGTAAAAC
>JBLIIL010000075.1:0-4459 GCA_047634755.1 Methylophilaceae bacterium | reverse complement strand
GTTAGTCTTCCGTTTCGATACCAGCCCGGTTAATTAAGAACTGAGATAACATCGGCACAGGACGACCTGTTGATCCTTTGTTTTTACCACCAACCCAAGCCGTGCCAGCAATATCCATATGTGCCCAGTTATACTTGCGTGTAAAACGAGATAAAAAACATGCTGCGGTAATGGCGCCTGCACCACGACCACCAAGATTACTCATATCAGCAAAAGGACTTTCGATTTGGTCTTGATATTCATCCCATAAAGGTAAACGCCAAGCCTTATCACCGCTTTGTTCTGAAGCGTTGATAAGCTCATGGGCTAGGGGATTGTGATTACTAAATACTGCACTGGCATGTTTGCCCAGTGCGACTACACAGGCACCTGTCAATGTAGCAACATCTACTACCAACTCCGGATCAAAACGTTCCACATAAGTTAATGCATCACACAATACTAAACGGCCTTCGGCATCCGTATTAAGCACTTCAACCGTTTGGCCAGACATAGTGGTCAGAATATCACCAGGTCGGTATGCATTGGCATCGGGCATGTTTTCACAACCGGCTAGAATGCCTACAATATTAATCGGTAGGTTGAGCGCACTGATAGTATGCATTGCGCCTAATACCCCGGCTGCACCACCCATGTCGTACTTCATCTCATCCATGCCTTCACCAGCTTTGAGAGAAATACCACCAGAGTCAAAAGTTAACCCCTTACCTACTAGCACTATTGGTGCTTGGCCTGATGGGCCACCTTTGTGCTCCATGATGGTCATAATAGATTCATTCACTGAACCACGGCCCACTGCCAAATAGGAGTGCATCTCTAAGTCGACCATCTGTTTCTCATTGACTGAGGAGACATGCAAATTATCATAAATGGCGGCTAAAATTTCTGCTTGTTCAAGTAAATATTTGGGATTACAAATATTGGGTGGCATATTAGCGACATCTTTGGCTGTTTTAGAGCCCTGTGCCACTGCTAAACCATGCTCAAGTGCTCGTTCACCAATAGATAGCTCACGGCGCGTTGATACATTAAATACAATTTTTCGAAGCGGTCGACGTAATCCGTCTTTTTTCGTTTTAAGTTGTAAAAAGGTGTACAGCGTATCTTGTGTCGCTTCTACTGCCTGGCGAACTTTCCAATAGGTATCGCGACCTTTGACATGTAACTCAGTTAAGAAACTGACAGCCTCCATTGATCCCGTTTCATTAAGTTTTTTAACGGTTTTTGAAATGATTTGTTTATATTGGCGCTCGTCAAGTTCGCGTTCTTTGCCGCAACCTACTAACAATACTCGCTCACTTAATATGTTAGGCACGTGGTGAAGCAGCAACATTTGACCGGCCTGACCCTCTAAATCACCTCTCCTAAGTAAATTACTAATATAACCTTCACTTATAATATCGAGCTGCTCGGCGACTGATGTTAGACGCCTAGGCTCGAAGACACCTACAACAATACAAGCACTACGTTGTTTTTCTGGACTGCCACTTTTTACGCTAAATTCCACTTTGAACCCTCGTCTTATGATGAATAAAACTGCAACCATTCACTCTTTTAATCAATAATCGAAAGGTGATATTGGGTAATGCAACTATAGTACTGTAAGATTAACATTAGCCGGACATAATCTGTAAATAAGATCTTGGCTGAGTGCTTTAAATTCGCACACTTTGTAAATTAAACTTGTGAAAATGTTAAGTTTACTTAAAATTTCTCATAGTACCACTTAAATACTACTTTTTCCCTTGGATGTGTTGTGCTGATTTTCCGTTATTTAATGAAAGAAACCTTAAAGTCTCAAATAGCAATTTTTATGTTGTTGATGGCTATTTTTATCGCACAGAGATTCGTCAGGGTATTGGCTGATGCATCGGAAGGTGAAATACCTGCTGGTTTAGTTTTAGGTTTTTTGGCTTTGCATACGCCAGTTTTGGCATCACTTGTTTTGCCACTCAGCCTCTTTTTAGGGATTATGTTGGCACACGGTCGTTTATATGTTGATAGTGAAATGACTGTCATGCAGGCATGCGGTATCAGTGAATGGTACATCACCCGTGTTATGATGATCTTAGCCTTATTTATGTCCATTTTAACCGCAGTATTAACGTTGTGGTTAACGCCACTGTCTATCGAAAATACCTATCAGTTAGAAGATAAAGTCGGTGCTCAAAGTGGTCTGAAAAGTTTAAGCCCTGGACGTTTCCAACAAACTGCCAATCAACAAGCTGTGATATTTGTTCATGAAATCGATAATAGCCAGAACCCATTAAGGAAGGTTTTTTTAGCACAAAGAGACAGTGACTCCGATTCAGAAGATGTGCGAATTGTCTATGCCAACAGTGGTGGGGTTCAAGAACAGCCAAATGGTGCGCAAAAACTGATACTTAATCAAGGCAAACAATACCAGGGAGAAGTGGGAAGACAAGATTATCGTGTTGTTGAGTTCGAAGAGTATCAAATTCAAATTGCCGAGCAGCAAGCCGAAAAAAAACGTAGAAAATTAAGTGCATATCCAACCTCCGACTTGATCGCTGACTCATCATTAGATGCGTTAGCAGAATTTCATTGGCGTATTGCCATTCCTTTGTCATTGCCGTTTTTAGTGCTGATTGCGGTGCCCCTCAGTGCCGCTGATCCCCGGCAAGGTCGATTTGGGAAAATGTTTCCTGCGTTGATGTTATATCTTGGTTATTTTATTTTGTTAATGGCGGGTCGGAAGGCATTGGAAGATGGAAATATACCTCCGCAACTAGGATTATGGTGGGTGCATGCGGTGCTATTATGCATTGGTATCGTATTATTGCTCAGAGGTAGACCTTTTGGTGTCAAGCTGCGTGCTCGATTAAAAGGGGATGTCCATGTTTAAAATATTAGACATATACATAGCTAAGACATTGTTGACGACAACTGCGTTGAGTCTAAGTGTTCTAGTCGGTTTGAGCGCTTTAATTAAATTTATTGAACAAATGAAGCAGGTAGGGCGTGGTAGTTATGACATGACGGTTGCCGCTATATATGTTTTGCTGAGCTTACCTAGGGAGCTAGAACAATTTTTTCCTATGGCTACCTTAATAGGTGGGTTGGTGGGTATGGGAATATTGGCGAGCAACAGTGAATTAGTAGTGATGCAGGCTGCGGGACAAAGTCGTTGGAATATTATCACTTCTGCCATGAAATCAGCTTTGTTAATGGTGCTATTTGTTATGTCGATAGGTGAATGGGTTGCTCCCATCACAGAAACAAAAGCGAAGGATATACGTACTCAGGCGATTTCTGGTGGTAGTTTATTTGCTTCGAACAAAATAACGTGGGCAAAAGACGGCGATAACTTTGTTAGCATCGGTGAAGTGGTCGATACTAAAACCTTACGCAAAGTTAACGTGTATAAGTTTGATAAAAATTTAGTGCTAAGACAAATTACCAGCGCCCTACAAGCAAATTATGTTGAAAATGGTTGGCAATTAGAGCAAGTCAAATACACATTTGTTGGGGATCTAAGCATCCGTTATGAACAGGTTGATAAAGGTGTGTGGCAGTCAACACTAACACCAGACAAACTAGGAGTTGTGACAGTTAAACCCGAAGCTCTGTCGATCCGTGGGTTAGTCGAGTATGTTAACTATCGTAATAATAATAGCCTAGATCCTAGTCGTTACGAGCTAGCTCTTTGGCGTAAAGTGCTGCAACCTTTGTCCGTCGGAGTCATGCTATTAATGGCACTTTCATTTGTTTTTGGACCACTGCGCAGCGTTACTATGGGTGCAAGGGTTATATTAGGGGTGTTAACTGGGTTTGGTTTTTTTGTCAGTAACGAAATATTTGGTGCTTTTAGTTTAGTTTTTCATCTCCCCCCATTCCTGGGAGCCGCTTTACCTAGTTTTGTTTTTCTTGTTTTTTCTATGTTTTTATTACAACGAAAAGGGTAGAGATACGATTACAGGCAAGAAAGATGGCTAAGGGCTAATCTTGCAGCCCTTTCCATGCAGCGTGATGGTTATCTTCTTTGCTTAGCGTTAAGATTTCGGTATTCGCTATTCTGTCTTGCAATGATTGTTTAGATTTGTAGTCAATTAACACCAATAATGTGCCTATTCCTCCAAACGAAAATATCAGGCGCAAGAACGCACGTCTATAACCAAATGGTTGGTCATTAGTACTAAATAAACGCAGTCGCCAAGCTCTCATGCCTATAGTTTGACCGCCATTACGCCAAAACCAGAGGAAAAATCCCAACACCCATAGTGCTACCCAGACCTGTAAAATAATTTGATAGCTGAGAGAATGCTGTATTAGATCGCTAAAATGTTCATAACCTTGATCATTCAGCACATTATTTTCTACCAGCAACAGCATTGTCAATAACATGACCATTGCTGCGCACATGCCAACAGCAACGGCGACTAATATGTCGTATATCATGGCGGCTAATCTTCGAATGAAACCAGCGCGAGAATTTTTT
>JBLIIL010000074.1:0-4594 GCA_047634755.1 Methylophilaceae bacterium | reverse complement strand
AAAAAATGTATGATAAGGCACAGCAAACTGATGAAAACGGTCAGACTAAACTAGTGATGCTAATGTTATCACCCGGACCGGGTAATCCATCTCAGGCAGGATCAATGCTAACGTTACTAAACCTAGTTAAAGGCCAATTCCCAGTGTTGGGTATTTGTTTAGGTCATCAAGCGATTGTTGAGTCTTATGGTGGCAAAATTATCCGTGCCGATAAAGTGATGCATGGTAAATCTTCTCTGATTCAGCACTGTGCTGATAAGATGTTTGACGGCATGCCACAACCATTGCCAGTAGCCCGTTACCATTCGTTAATGGCCAGTAATATGCCTGAGCAATTAACTGTATTGGCAAACTTTGAGGGCATCCCTATGGCAGTGGCACACATGAAAGATAAGATGTTGGGATTTCAATTTCATCCTGAATCTATTTTGACATCTCATGGCAGTCAGTTGCTTATGCAAAGTATTGAATTTTTAACCCAAGATAAGGTTTAGACACTATGAACCAGATTATCCAAACAATCCTTCAGCAACTTTATCAAGGCCAAGACTTAAAGCTTGAGGATGTCACCGAAGTATTTTCACAAGTAGTAACCGGTCAGGTAGATGATATTGTTTTATCGTCTTTGCTCACCGCATTAAAAATCAAAGGCGAACAACCAGAAGAAATTGCCGGCGCCGCCGCTGCGCTTATAGCTAACGCAGCAGCATTTCCTCGCCCAGATTATGAATTTGCAGATATTGTGGGTACCGGTGGAGATGGCCATAATACGATTAACATCTCATCTGCATCAGCCATAGTTGCAGCAAGCTGCGGTATAAAAGTCGCTAAACACGGTAATCGTAGTGTCTCCAGTAAATCAGGCTCGGCAGATTTATTCAAAGCATTCGATTTAGAATTAAGCATGTCGCCTGACACCGCACGTCAATGTCTCGACCAATCAAACCTGTGTTTTTTGTTCGCGCCAAATTATCACTCGGGTATTCGACACGCGATGCCAGTGCGCACCACTCTAAAAACCCGTACCTTATTTAATTTACTGGGCCCGTTAGTCAATCCAGCTCGTCCCAGTCACATAGTTATCGGTGTTTATGCGCCAGAATTATTGATACCTTTTGCAAAAACGTTGCAACTTTTAGGTTATAAAAAAGCCATGGTAGTGCATGGCAGTGGATTAGATGAGTTTGCCTTACATGGCAATACCCAAGTAGTGGAAGTAAATGACAACGAATTGATACAAAGCAGTGTCTCTCCCGCTGACTTTGGACTTGAAAACTATCCGTTAGATGCCATTGAAGGTGGCGAGCCGGAAGAAAATAAAATCCTGATTGAAAATGTATTAATAGGTAAAGGCCAGGCAGCCCATCAAGCTGCAGTGGCTATGAATACCGCTGCATTATTAAAACTATGTGGCAAAGTACAAACTTATGCTCAGGGGGCTGAAATGGCAATTAATGCTATGCAACAACAGCTTCCATTAGCCACGATTAAATTGTCGGCTTCCATCAGTCAAAATCAATAAAGGGCAACGTTAATAAAATGGCCAATGTATTAGAACAAATAGTCCTAGACAAAAAACAAGAAATCGCACAACGTAAAATTGATTTACCGTTAGCAAGTTTTATCGATGGTTTAATCCTTTCAGACAGAAGTTTTTATGACGCATTGGCGCAGCCTAATGCTGGCTTTGTTTTAGAGTGTAAAAAAGCATCTCCTTCTAAAGGGTTAATCCGTAAAAACTTCGACTTAGACGAAGTGATCAAAGCTTATAGCCCATATGCTGCCTGTATATCCGTGTTAACCGATGAAAAATACTTTCAAGGTAAGTTTGAATACCTAGAATATATTCGCAGTCGAGTGACCCAGCCTGTTATTAATAAAGACTTTTTTGTTGAGCCTTATCAAGTCCACTTAGCTCGATATCATAATGCCGATGCGGTTCTTCTTATGTTGTCTGTACTTGACGATGAGCAATATAAAGAGTTATCAAATATTGCAGAGCAATACCAACTTGACGTATTGACCGAAGTCAGTAACGAAGAAGAAGTATTGAGAGCCTGCGCACTAAAAGCCAAAGTCATCGGCATTAACAACCGCGACCTTCGAGACCTGAGTACAGACCTAGCTACGACTGAGCGCTTGGTTCCACTTGTAAAACAACATGCTAAACATGAACATGTGATTATCTCTGAATCGGGTATTTATAGCCATCAAGACGTTCGCAGATTAGCGCCGCTGGTTGATGCGTTTTTAGTAGGCAGTTCATTAATGGGCGAAAAGGATATTGAATTAGCCGCAAAACAATTGGTATACGGAAAAGTAAAGATTTGTGGCACAACCAGTTTAAGCGGAGCTAAGCTAGTCAAGGACAGCCCTGCTAGTTTTGCAGGTTTGATTTTTGCCGAAAAATCCAAACGTTTTGTGACTTTAGAGCAAGCCAAACAAATCACATATGCCGTGCCATTTAGCTATGTCGGCGTGTTTGTTAACGCCCCAATTGAACAAGTGGTGAGTTATGCAAAAGAACTGGAGTTAGCAGCGGTTCAGTTGCACGGTCAAGAAAACCAAACTTATATCGACAGTCTTAAAAACAAGCTGCCAGTTGAATGCCAAATTTGGTTAGCTAAAGGCGTGAGAGATACGATACCCACTTTAGATGAAAATGGCGTTGACTACTTTCTCTTAGATTGCCAAGTAGGTGAACAGTCAGGTGGCACAGGCCAGACTTTTAGTTGGCAATTGTTAGATGAGATAACCGACAAGTCCAACATTGTTCTTGCTGGTGGCATCACCCCAAACAATGTTAAGCAGGCAGCTAATTTACAGGTCGCCATGCTCGACTTAAATTCTGGTGTTGAAAGTGAGCCAGGTGTTAAGCAACAACAAAAAATTAATCAGGCTTTTAGCCAGCTTAGAGAGTATTAAAACAATCTAAAACAATAACAAGTTTTCACCACATGGATTACACGGTGCCGAGCAACGTGTGCAAGTACTTCGCTTACACAGAGGTTAAGAATTAAGTTTCTTTTCTCGGTACCCTAGTAGCCCACTGTGGTAGTAATTTGCCTTTGTGACACATTATATTTTAAGTCGTACAAGGCTAAAATCGTTTAAAGAGTGAGAGATAGATGAATCATTTAGACAGTAAATTTGGTGACTATGGTGGTATGTATGTACCCGAGTTACTTATCCCAGCCCTCGACCAGCTCGAGCAAGTTTTCATTGATGCCCAGAAGGACCCAGAATTCCAAACCGAATTTATGGGCTTATTAAAAGATTACGCAGGTCGCCCTACGGCAATGACATTGACTAGAAATCTAGTCAGTAATCCGAAAGTAAAACTGTACCTAAAGCGTGAAGATTTATTGCACGGCGGTGCGCACAAAACTAATCAAGTATTAGGTCAAGCGCTATTAACCAAACGAATGGGTAAAACTGAGGTCATCGCCGAAACTGGTGCAGGGCAGCATGGCGTAGCCACAGCGCTGGCTTGTGCTTTATTGGGTTTAAAAGCGCGTATTTATATGGGTGCTAAAGACATGGAGCGCCAAGCACCTAACGTATTTAGAATGCGTTTAATGGGCGCAAAAGTTATTCCGGTTAACTCAGGCTCTGGTACATTAAAAGATGCCGTTAACGAAGCAATGCGCGACTGGTCTGCTAACTATGACAAAGCTCATTATTTATTAGGCACCGCAGCAGGCCCACATCCTTTCCCAACTATTGTGCGTGAATTTCATCGCATGATTGGTGAAGAAACCCGCGCCCAAATATTGGAAAAAGAAGGGCGTTTACCCGATGCACTGGTTGCTTGTGTAGGCGGCGGTTCAAATGCGATAGGTATGTTCGCTGATTTTATTGATGAGCCTAGTGTACGATTAATAGGCGTAGAGCCTGCTGGTAAAGGGGTACATACCAAAGAGCATGGTGCTGCTATAGGTAAAGGTACCACAGGTGTTCTTCATGGTGCTTATAGCTATATCATGCAAGATGACGATGGCCAAATTGAAGAATCTTATTCAGTTTCTGCCGGACTTGATTATCCAGCTGTTGGGCCACAACACGCCCATTTATATGATATTGGTCGGGCGGAATATGAATCCGTAACGGATGAAGAGGCGCTAAACGCATTTCAACTTCTATCTCAAAAAGAAGGCATTATTCCTGCTCTAGAACCTGCACATGCTCTCGCTCATGCTTTAAACATGGCTGATGAGGCAGAAGATGGCACCATCATAGTGGTGAATTTATCCGGACGTGGAGACAAAGATTTAGAGCATGTCCGCAGCATCTTAGGAGATCAAAACCATGATTAATTCTATTGACCGCTACGCAAACATGTTTAAACAGCTTGATGCAAAGAATGAAGGCGCATTTGTGCCGTTTGTTATGGTTGGCGATCCAGATATTCAAACCTCCGTGAATATTATCAAAGCATTGGTTGAAGGAGGCGCAGACGGATTAGAATTGGGCTTCCCTTATTCTGACCCTATTGCCGACGGACCTACGATTCAAAAAGCCAGCATTCGTGCGCTGTCGAATAAAATCAAAACCGATGACTGTTTTGAAATTATTCGCCAAATCCGTGAAACAT
>JBLIIL010000073.1:0-4779 GCA_047634755.1 Methylophilaceae bacterium | reverse complement strand
ATTTTTAATTTGGTTGACAATATTGTCGCGAGCCATAGACTAAGCGCCTTGAATCATTTAGTAAAGTATGAAAATCCTAGGTTGCACTTATGTCTATAAACAAATCGTCTTTGAACACTTCATCATTACTCAATCCAGCTAGTATCCGTCATGACTGGACAATTGAAGAGGTGAACGCCCTTTTTGAACAGCCCTTTAGTGACTTAATGTTTCAAGCTCAAACAGTACACAGGCAAAATTTTGATCCTAATCAAGTGCAAGTTAGCACTTTGTTATCGATTAAAACCGGCGCCTGCCCAGAAGATTGCAAATACTGCCCGCAAAGTGCACGTTATGATACCGGTTTAGAAAAAGAACGTTTAATGGAAATCGATAAAGTTATTCTGCGTGCGCAAGAAGCCAAACAAGCTGGTTCTACCCGATTTTGTATGGGCGCAGCATGGCGTAACCCACGTGAAAGAGATATGCCTTATGTGACAGAGATGGTCAAAGAAGTGAAAAAGCTTGGATTAGAAACGTGTATGACGTTAGGTATGTTAACGTCTGACCAAGCATTATCTTTGAAACAATCTGGGCTCGATTATTACAATCACAATTTAGATACCTCGCCAGAGTTTTATGGTGATATTATTACAACTCGTACCTATCAAGATAGGTTAGATACCTTAGAAAACGTTAGAGGCTCAGGCATGAATGTGTGTTCTGGTGGCATAGTGGGCATGGGTGAAACGACATCTGACCGTTCTAGTTTATTGATGCAACTGGCTAACCTAGAACATCATCCAGAAAGTGTGCCAATTAACATGTTGGTCAAAGTCAAAGGCACCCCTATGGAAAATGTCGAAGACTTAGATTATTTCGAATTTATTCGTACTATAGCTATCGCTAGGCTGATGATGCCGAAGTCATATGTGCGTTTATCTGCTGGCCGTGAGGCGATGAATGAACAAATGCAAGCCATGTGTTTTTTGGCTGGTGCTAATTCTATCTTTTACGGTTGTAAGTTGTTAACCACCTCTAATCCTGAAACCCATGAAGATGTGACATTATTTAAAAAATTAGGGATAAATTCTGCTCAAACTCGTGACTATTCAGATGCAGCACATGAAGCCGCACTTTTAGAAGAAATCGATGACAAGACTAGCCAGCATCTATTTTACGATGCCGCGAGTCAACAAGCAGAAGCTGCTGATTTATAATGGCATTTGATTTTATCGCTTCTGCACTCAATAAGCGCCGAAATGAAGGGCTTTTTCGTTCGCGAAATACGCTAGACTCAGCTGCAGGGCCACTGATTGAAATCGATGGTCAGCACTATATCAACTTTTCAAGTAATGACTATTTAGCTATGCGTCGCTCAAGTGTTGTAGCGCAAGCTTGGGTTGATGGCATTAGTGAGTATGGCGGCGGCAGTGGTGCATCACCATTGGTCACTGGATATACCAAAGCTCATCAGGCTTTAGAGGAATACCTAGCATCTGAACTTAAACGCGATAAAGTGTTGCTGTTTAATTCTGGCTTTGCTGCTAATCAAGCCGTTTGCCAAACTCTTTTCAGCCAAGCTGCTTATAACTATAGTCGAATAAATAATCAGGCCGATCTAAACCACAAAGACGTAATTATTGCTGATGAATTAATGCATGCTTCTTTTATTGAAGGTGCAAAAGCTTCAAAAGCCAAGTTAACTCGCTTTAAACACAATGATCTTGAACACCTTGAATTGTTATTAAATTTTGCGGATACACAAAAAAGTCAAAATACTTTAGTCGCCACTGAAGGCGTTTTTAGTATGGATGGCGACCAAGCGCCTTTATCTGAAATGGTTTCATTAACCAAGCATGCAAAAGCTTGGTTAATGGTTGATGATGCCCATGGTTTTGGCGCTTTAGGAAAACACGGCTTGGGAGTGATAGAGACCCATAATTTGTCACAACAACAAGTGCCCATTTTAATGGCTACTTTTGGTAAAGCGATAGGGACAGCCGGCGCATTTGTGGCTGGAAGTCATGACCTTATTGACTATCTAGTTAACTTTGCTAAGCATTATATTTACAGCACTGCAATGCCTGCTGCCCAGGCCCATGCAACCTTAGCCAGTTTACAGGCTAAACAAACTGCTGAGCGCCGAACCATTCTTACCGAGCGAATTGAACAGTTTAAATTATTAGCAAACACCGCAGGGTTAGCATTAATGCCTTCTAATACCGCTATTCAACCTGTGTTAATAGGCGATGCAGAAAAAGCCTTAGCTGCCAGTGAAAAACTAAAAGCATTAGGCTTATGGGTGACAGCAATTCGCTACCCCACAGTACCTAAACATACGGACAGGTTGCGTATTACACTAACCGCAGGGCATGAAATCCGTGATATCGAAGCGTTAGTTGATGGTTTGAAAATCGTATTACAGGATGCTCATGGGGCAAGACCCTAAAATATTTAAGTGTAAAAGAAAGAGCGCTTTTTATCAGCATGCTTTACAATAAATTGAAACCATTAATCAACCGAAGTATCCTAAAATACACAATTTTCACTGATACATCAGGTCTGATTTTATAAGGTACTCATCGCGCCAACTCGGTGTTAAATAGGATTTTCATGGGACATTTATCAGTTAAACGCCGCGCGTTTTTTGTAACCGGCACCGATACCGAAGTTGGTAAAACATTCGTTACAGAAGCGCTGCTTATTGAACTCAATAAAAAGGGCTTGCTGACTGCTGCATATAAACCGATTGCTGCCGGCTGCGAGCCAACCCCTCAAGGGTTGCGCAATGAAGATGCCTTGGCCTTGCAAAAGCATGCAAATATTGGTTTAAGTTATGACGAAGTTAATCCCATTGCATTTGAAGCCGCTATTGCGCCACATTTAGCCGCACAAGATTTAAACAAAGATACGACGGCCCAACCTATTTCAATCGATACAGTGCGCGAAGGTTTTATTGCCCTGTTACAAAAAAAGCCTGATGTGTTGATTGTAGAAGGCGCTGGTGGCTGGCGTTTGCCCCTTGGAATTGATTTTGACGGCCAGCCAAGATACTTGTCAGAGTTTGTAGTTGAACGAAACCTAGCCGTCATTTTAGTAGTGGGCATGCGTTTAGGTTGTTTGAACCATGCTGTATTAACCGCTGAATGTATTAGGAGCGACGGCTTAAAAATAGCAGGTTGGGTGGCCAATCAAGTTGACTCTGACATGCCATTTTTAGACAAAAATATTGATAGTTTAAAAACACTGATTGACGCGCCATTTATTGGCACTATACCTAGATTAAATTCACCAAATGATGCTGGTGTATATTTAGATCTATCTGTTTTAGATTTATAGTTTTTTGGTCTTATTTTAATTTTACTGGGTAAATATGCTTCACTTTTATCCCACTTAAAGCGGTAATGATAGAAATCACCGTTTTGCTTCAGCAAAACTAAGTGCTGTTGGCAGTACTTGTTGTATGACTTATTTTCTGATCTCCCGTGTTGAAGCTAATGAGTCGATTAATTTGTTGTGTGATAACCTAGTATTTAAGTCCACTAGTGTGCAATTGGTTATTTTATTATTTGATCATTATTAATACTTCAAAACTTATAATCGTTTAAATCTTGATCATTAAAACAGCTTCATGATCGCCAATATATAGCCTTCAGGAATGTGAAATTATTCACAGTGCATGAGAAAGCTAATTTTTTACAACATGATGTATTTAATATCAATGCAACAAAACATCCATAAAATCTTTTATTTACGAACATTTTTGATCGGACAATATTCAACTCCGAAATAATAAAGGTATTAATATGAAATTAAAAATAAAAACTAATCTGTTAATAGGGACTTTGTTGGCGAGTCAACTGGCTTACGCTAATGTTGATAATGGAGGGTTTGAAAACTGGTCTGGCTCAATACCAAATGATTGGTCAACTATAGATTCAGGGATAAGCCTGAGTAAAACCACCTCTTTTGTAAAAAGTGGTAATAGTGCAGCTGCAGTCACTGTTAATACTAGTACACAAGGCTCAACTGACTTTCGGCAAAGTGTGAATGTTACATCGGGCGAAACCTATAATTATAGTGTGTGGGTTTACCACACTGAAGGCAGTGTACAAGCCCGTCTATACGTAAACGGTTATCAGGGATATTCGAATGCTTCTATCACGGGACAATGGCAGGAGTTGACGTATAGCTTTACAGCAAGCAGCACAAGCAGTATTCCTGTCGGATTACGTTTTTACGATGTATCAGGGTTTGATGGCAGCGAGATAGTTTATGTCGATGATTTTGAACCCCATAATAGTACTGGCGGCGGTTCAAGTTCAGGCGAATGCAGTGCAGGTACATTTAATTTAACAACTGATAATTATGGCTCTGAGACTAGCTGGTCGATAGTCAATAGTAGTTCATCAACGCTGAACTCAGGCTCAGGCTATTCGAGCTCTACCTCCTACTCTGAGGATGTGTGTTTAGATGATGGCGATTATGTTTTTACCATTGATGATTCTTATGGTGACGGTATATGTTGTTCGTATGGGTCTGGCTCATATAATATGGTTGTTGCTGGCAATACTGTCGCAAGTGGCGGTAGTTTTGGTTCCAGTGAATCAACTAGTTTCACTATTGGAAGTGGACCAGGAGGCTCTGGTGGTACTACCAACTTAAGTGAATATTACAAGAGTGCTGAAAACTTAACAGGCTTCACATTAAAAACTGAGTTGTTCAACATCATTAATGGACATACAACACAAAGTTATGGCGACCTATGGACGTTCTACACGGCCAACGAATTGGATA
>JBLIIL010000072.1:0-5058 GCA_047634755.1 Methylophilaceae bacterium | reverse complement strand
GTTTGGCTGCTGCATATGCCCCACCTTTTGGTGCTCCGCCTAAACCAGCTAGAGAACTGATATTTAATACATGGCCTTCGCCTTGCTTTAGCATCGCCTCAATTTGGTATTTCATACCAAACAGTACGCCATTGACGTTGACATTAAATTGGCTGTTCATGGTGTCTTCAGTCAATTTATGTAAGGGGATAAGATCGTGAGCAATGCCAGCATTGTTAACACCAATATCTACCCGGCCAAATTTTTCTAAGGCGTTGTCTACCATGCTTTTACAGTCTTGCTCTTTGGAAACATCACATAACATTGATATTGCGTTGTCTTGTTTTGGCAATGAGGCAAGTGTTTCATCTAAGTTTTGTTGATTGATATCACTAATTACCAACTTACATCCACGTTTGGCTAGCCCTTGCGCTAACAAACGACCAAAGCCACCACCTGCACCGGTAATCAATGCTACTTTTCCGGTAAAATCTAATAACTCATCCATCAAATTGTTCCTGTTTTTATCTTAAAATTTTAAAAGGGTATCTACAAACAATTAGCATTTATAAAAATTAGAATTTATAAAAGATAGAATTTATAAAAGCTAGTATTTATAAAAGCTAGTATTTATAAAGAGTTGCAATTCATAAACGTGAGTAATACTTCAGCGAGTCGTTTTCCTTGATCTTCTTGCAAAAAGTGTCCACCTTTTTCAATGGTCGTATGTGCCTGACCTTGGCAACCGGGAATAAGTTTTTGCATGATTTTGTCACCGCCAGCCGTAACTGGATCTGAATCACTGAAGGCGGTGATAAAAGGTTTGTTAAATTGCTGCAGAGTTTTCCAAGCTAGCCTGTTGGCTTCACTGGCAGGGTTATCGGGTGTAGTAGGTACTAGCAGAGGAAACTGCCTGACACCTGCTTTATATGTTTCATCAGGAAAAGGTGCGTTATAAGCGGCCAGTACCTCAGAACTAAGAGGCGTAACAGTGGCACCTTTAATAATGCCAGCTACAGGAAATACATCCACCTGTTGCGAAAAAGTTTGCCAGTTCAAGAATGCTTCGCTGGCAGCATGATCGCCAGTAGGTAGCATAGTATTGGCTGCTAAAACTCGTGCGAATAATTCAGCATGCTCAGCCACCAAGCGTAATCCTAATAAACCGCCCCAATCTTGGCATACTAAGGTTATATCTTTTAGGTTCAATTGAATAACAACCTGGCGGATCCAGTCAAGATGACGTTGATAGGTATAGTCGCTGCGCTCAGTGGGTTTGTCTGATTTTCCAAAGCCAATTAAATCTGGTGCTACGACTCGATAACCTTCTGCCAGAACAGGGTCTATCATCTTGCGGTATAAATAAGCCCAGCTAGGTTCGCCATGTAACATTAAGACAACATTGGCATCTTTTGGACCTTCATCTATATAATGCAGCTTTAGCGAACCGCCTTCACAATCATCAACCTGCAAAAAATGAGGGGCGTAGCAAAAATCTGTTATTTGTTCGAAATAATGTTCAGGGGTTGTCAAAAATTGCAATGCTTGCCGCCCAATGTAATAAACATGTGAAATATTTGTGACTTGTGGTTGTAGATGACCAAAAGTGCCATGAAAAGTCAACTTGCTCAGACTAATGCAGGATTATCTATTTAATGAATAGACTAATTACTTAACCCTTAATTTGGTCCTCCAACTAACTATTACCTATAAAGCCTGTTTATTCTGCAGTATAAAACCAATAAATTAGAATGATTGGGAAGGGTAGCCTAAAATCCTTATCGAATATTAAACTGGTAAGAGGTCTACATGAGCCAAGTCGAATCACAATCCGTTAATAGTGAAGTGGTAATCTACGAAAAAATCGATACACCGTCTTCAAATAAGATAGCGGCCTTATGGATGCAAAATTCCCCCGTTAATGCGTTGTCTAAATCAGTACGTGTTGGACTAATAAAACAGTTAAATGCTGCTATTGCTGATGAGTCGGTAAAAGTGATCGTTATTTCGTCAAAAATAAACTTGTTCTCCGGAGGGGCTGATATAAGTGAGTTTTCTGGTGGCGATTTAGAGCCTAGTTTGCCTGCAGTGTTAGATATTATTGAAAACTCACCTAAGCCAGTCGTTGCAGTATTGAAAGGCCCTGCATTTGGTGGTGGTCTTGAAGTTGCTTTATCTTGTCATTACAGATTGACCTTTGCATCTAATAAAGTGGGCTTACCTGAAGTTAATTTAGGCATTTTACCAGGAGCAGGCGGCACACAGCGTTTACCAAGATTAACCGGTGTTCAACAAGCTCTCGACATGATTGTTAGTGGGCGCCCTGTTGCCGCTAAAAAACTACCAGGGGTATTTGATGTTTTAGTCGATAGTCCAGAAACCTTACTCAGTAGTGCGCTCGAATTTTGTGACAAACTTATTTCCGATGGCAGTAATGTTCGTAAAACTTCTGAACTTCAAATTGATGTTAGCACAGCGCCAAAAGAATTATTTGCTCAGTATCGCCTAGGTTTAGCTACCAAAGCTCGCGGCTTTTTTGCACCAGAACGTTGTATCCAAGCCGTAGAAGCATCTGTTGAGTTACCTTTTGCTCAAGGATTACTTCGTGAAGGTGAATTGTTTATGGAATGTATGCGCTCTAAAGAAGCGCGAGCGCAGCAACATTTCTTCTTCGCTGAACGTGCAGCATCTCATGTCAAAGATTTCGATAAAGCGACCCCGGTTAGAGATATCAAACAGGTGGGTATTATTGGCGCAGGCACTATGGGTGGCGGTATTGCCATGAACTTTGCCAACGCGGGTATTCCTGTAATTATGCTTGAGCTCAGACAAGACGCTTTAGATAAAGGTTTGGCGCTTATTCGTAAGAACTACGAAAACTCAGCGAAAAAAGGCAAACTCACTGCACAGCAAGTCGAAGAAAGAATGGCCTTTTTGACTGGTTCAACTGAGTACGCCGCCTTAAGTGATGTTGATCTTGTGATTGAAGCTGTATTTGAAAAAATGTCAGTTAAACAAGAGGTTTTTAAAGCCCTAGATGCAGTGTGTAAACCTGGCGCTATTTTAGCATCCAATACTTCTACTTTAGATATTGATGAAATTGCAGAAGCAACTGCGCGACCAGAAGATGTTATTGGTTTGCACTTCTTTAGCCCAGCCAACGTGATGAAGTTGTTAGAAGTAGTCAAAACAAGCAAGACATCGCCTGAAGTGATTAAAACCACCATGAAAATGGCCAAGAAAATAAACAAGGTCGCAGTGTTGGTGGGTGTTTGTTTTGGTTTTGTTGGTAACCGAATGATCGAAACATATGGCCGTGAAGCGAATCGTATGATGCTCGAAGGTGGCACACCAGAGCATGTTGATAAAGTTATTTATGATTTTGGTTTGCCTATGGGGCCTTTCACTATGGGTGATATGGCGGGTCAAGATATTGGTGCCTTTGTTCGTGAATCACGTCGTGAATTTATTAAGCATGATCCTACTTACTGCATCTTAGCTGACAAACTAGTAGAACAGGGCAGAGTAGGATTAAAAGCTGGCAAGGGTGTGTACTTGTATGAAGCGGGTAGCCGTAAACCCATTCCTGACCCAAGCGTATTAGTGATGGCCAAACAGGAAGCCGATCGATTAGGTGTGGCACAACGAGACATAAGCGATCAAGAAATCATTGAACGAATCATTTTCCCAATGATTAACGAAGGTGCATTGATCTTAGAGGAGGGCATTGCTGCTAAGTCCAGCGATATAGACGTGATTTATGTGTATGGCTATGGTTTTCCGGTATATCGGGGCGGCCCTATGCAATATGCCGATGAAATTGGTTTAAAAACTGTTTATGACGCGATGTGCAAATATCGAGACGAGTTGGGCGAACACGGTAAAAACTGGTTTGAACCCGCTCCATTATTGAAAAAATTAGCAGAGCAAGGCAAAAAATTCGCTGACCTGTAGTCGTCGATTTTGTTCTACCACTAACGTATTTAAGAATATTTAAAGAGAATTTTATGAAAGAAGCAGTTATTGTATCAACCGCTAGAACACCTATTGGCCGTGCCTACAAAGGCGCATTTAATAACTTAGAAGCGCCAAGTTTAGGTGGCCATGCTATCCGTGAAGCGGTAAGAAAAGCTGGTATTGACCCAGCCAGCGTAGATGACGTGATAATGGGCAGTGCTCTTACTCAAGGCAGTGGCGGCATGAACATTGGTCGAATGGCTGGACTAGCTGGAGGTTTACCTACGTCAGTATCAGGTATGACCCTTGACCGTCAATGTAGCTCAGGTATGTACGCTATTGCTACGGCAGCAAAACATATTATTACCGACAACGTACCAGTGATGGTTGCTGGTGGACTTGACTCGATTAGTTTAGTGCAAAACAAGGCAATGAACACTCATCGTATGGTTGATCCCGCCTTAGCTAAAATGCATAAAAATATCTATATGCCTATGTTACAAACTGCTGAAGTAGTGGCTGCTCGTTACGGTATCAATCGTGATGTGCAAGATGAATATGCTTATCGCAGCCAGATGCGTACTGCGGCGGCGCAGGCTGCAGGCAAATTTGATGACGAAATCGTGCCGGTGACTGCGACTAAAGTGATCATTGACAGAGAAACGAAGGTCGAAAGTTTTCAAGAAGTCACTTTGACTAAAGATGAAGGCAACCGTGCGGAAACAACCTTATTAGGTCTGCAAGGTTTAAAGCCTGTTATCGAAGGTGGGGTGATTACTGCAGGCAATGCTAGTCAGCTATCTGATGGCGCATCTGCCAGCGTATTAATGAGCAGTAAATTAGCTGAACAACAAAACTTAACGCCATTAGGTGCATATCGCGGTATTGCTGTTGCAGGCTGTGAACCAGATGAAATGGGTATTGGCCCTGTCTTCGCCATTCCAAAGTTACTTAAACAACATGGCTTAACCATGAACGATATAGGTTTGTGGGAACTAAACGAAGCGTTTGCTGTACAAGTACTTTATTGCCGCGACAAGTTAGGTATCGATGACAATATTCTAAACGTAAACGGTGGCGCAATTTCTGTAGGTCACCCTTATGGAATGAGTGGCGCTCGTA
>JBLIIL010000071.1:0-5114 GCA_047634755.1 Methylophilaceae bacterium | reverse complement strand
AAACTTACCTATTATCATTTATAAAGGTAAAGATTTAACTGAAGAGGAAGAATATAGGCTTAATTCTGTTGCTGAAACTATTATGGTGAAAAATGTAAAGTCGCCAGAACGCTTGATTGACGAAACAGCCCTTTTTTTACATATAGTTGAGTCAAATTTACCTGAGTCTAAACGACAGATGTTGCAGCAGGTACATGAGAATGATCCACAATTATGGGGTAGAACTATATTGATTGTGGATGACGATGTGCGCAATATATTCACACTTACCTCTGTTTTTGAAGCCCACGATTGTGTGACTTTGTATGCAGAAAGTGGAAGAGAAGCCATAGAAAAACTCAAAAATCATCCAGAAATAGAAATTATTTTGATGGATATTATGATGCCGGTAATGAACGGTTATCAAACCATGCAAGCTATTCGTAAAATGGAAAAATATCAGTCATTGCCTATTATTGCAGTAACAGCAAAAGCAATGATGGAAGATCGTCAAAAATGTTTGGATGCTGGCGCCTCGGATTATATCGTTAAACCAGTAGATACAGAGCTGTTATTGTCTTTAGTTCGCGTCTGGCTATATAAATAAAAAGCATATCAATGATGTCACCAAGCTTAAGTCTTATTAACATGGTCGAAGCCATGGACACTGGTTTTCAGCTACTTAGTTGCAACAACCTATAGGTATAAAGGAGTAAGGTTCCTTGTTATCTTTAGCCGTTAAGATATTCAGCGTTATTTAAGCGCATCGCTTCAGTTTAATGGCTACTTTAAGCTAGTTTGTTGGACAGCTAAGCACTGGAACCATTCCTTGGCCTTTATTTCTAACTAATCACCATCAAATAATTCTGAGACGTCCCCCTCAATATTGTCAGATTGACCATTGAAAACATCTTAAGTGGGTGTAAACCCCTATTTTAAAGTTAGCCTGCTATGACTACGGTACTTAGGTCTTAGTTTTTTGTTGTGGTAATTCAACTAAAGCCACACCAACAGGAATACATCATGAAATTAATAAAAAAACATAGCTTGAAATTGGGTCTAAGTCTTTTGGCGTTGAGCTGCTCGTCTATACTGGGGGCCAAAACTCTCGACCCCAATTTGTTTAATACCATGCAAACTGCTTCACCAAATACTTTGCATGAGGTCATCATTAGTTTTAATGGCAAAAACGCTATTAGTAACGCACAGTTAGATGCGCTCTCGGGAGTTGGAATAAGCACTGCAGTCAGTATGCAAAGTTTACCTATCGTAGGTGCATTAGCCACAATTGAACAAATCAACGCAATTTATAGCCGCAGCGACGTCGTGTCGATATGGCACAATGCGCCACTTAGTTATGAAAACTATGATGCTACGGCTTTAACAGGTGTGCAGCAATTACGTAAAGATAAATCCATGCGCTCGCAAGGAACGCCATACACCGGTCGTAATATAGGGGTGGTAATCAATGATTCAGGTGTTGACGGTAACCATGGAGACCTAAAATTTCCACAACACCTAGTGCAAAATGTTGCAGCACAAACCAACTTGAATAGTTTGGATAATACCGCACCTATCACCTATATTGAAAACGTAGTCAATACTGATTTAGGTGGAGGACACGGTACACACGTGGCTGGCACAGTTGGCGGCAATGGCGCTATGAGCAGAGGCCGTCATGCAGGTGTAGCGCCTGGTGCGGATCTCATTGGTTATGGCTCTGGTGCGGGGTTGCTAATACTCGATGCAATTGGTGGATTTGATTATGCAAAAACAAATCAAGCCACTTACAACATCCGGGTAATTTCAAACTCATTTGGAAGCACGGGGGATATTGGTAACGATTTTAATCCTGATGATCCTACTAATATTGCAACTAAATTGTTAAGTGATAATGGCGTAATTGTGGTGTTTTCAGCTGGTAATTCTGGTCGAAATGGCGAACACACCATGACCGGTAATTATAAAAAAGCGCCTTGGGTCGTCGCTGTTGGTGCAGGTACCAAAGACGGTACCTTGGCTGACTTCAGTTCTCGTGGGCTGCGTGACCATGGTGGAGAATTCACCATCGATGGTGAAACATTCAATTGGGTCGACCGTCCTACAGTGGTCGCACCTGGCGTTTCCATAATTTCAGCTAAAGCGAGTTCGTCGAGTCTACAGGCACTAAGTGCGCCTGACGACATTGCTCTTGCTCCTTCAGAACTGCCTTACTACACACATCTTCAAGGTACTTCGATGGCTGCACCACATATTGCGGGTGTTGTCGCATTAATTTTAGAAGCTAATCCGTCACTCAACTGGCGTGGCGTTAAGAAAATACTCGAAGATACATCAACTAACATGCCAGGCCGTGAAGCGTGGGAAGTGGGTGCTGGCTATGTAAATGCCCATGCAGCAGTTAAAGCAGCTGCAGACATGGCTGAATATGGTGAGTTAGTGAAAGTAAATCGCGAGTTTAACGCTAGCGCTAATGTAGTGGTACATAGCGAGGTTACGCAACAATTAAGCTATTCACCAATAGCAGATAACAGCGTTAAATTTGTGGTCGACGATAATGTAACTGTCGTTGTTGCTCAAGCTAGGGTGGATCAAAGTATCGGTACACAGGGCGAAACTGTTGCCAACACTATCTCCGTAGTGCTCACTGATCCAGATGGCAATAGCTATCGCTCGAGTGCAGGTACACCTGTATTGACCAATTTTGTCGGTATTACAGCACCTGGTATACCTGGTACTTGGACGGTGGAAGTAGCAGGTTTGTTTGGCGTTGCAGCAGCGCCAGACACTGTGGACGTTAATGTGAAGCAGTACGCGGTTGAAAGTTATACTAATCTAAGTGATATTCAAGGCCACCCTGGTCAAAAATGGGTTGAATACGCAGTTGCTCTTGAACTGATGGATGGTAAGTTCGGTGGCTTTATGCCTGACGAAGACATCACACGCATTGAATTAGCTGACGCCTTAACATTAGCCGGTAGTTTACGCCAATCTACTCTAGGTGATAGCCAACAGTTTGATGACGTATCTGATTTCTCAGGTGCCGCAAATGCTGTTACACAACTTGGTGGCAGTCTAAAAGACCGTTTCTTTACTCAAAAACCGTTATTGCCAGTCAATGATGAGGGTGAATTTGGCGCAGATGCCACAGTCAATCGAGGTGCCTTGGCTTACAGCCTAGTCCAGTCTTTGGGTTTACAAGCTGAAGCTATAGCATTTGATGATGATAGCAAGGTACAAGCATGGGTGTTTGATGAGCAAGTCGACGTTTCCGATTCTGACTCTATTCCTGCCGAATTTCGTGGTTATGTACAACTAGCTCTAGACCTTGGCTTAATGCGCGTCAACATCGCGTTGCAGCAAGGACCTCTTGATCTCAAGCCGACGATTATTGCAACATTCGAAGCAGATAGTACCTTGACTCGTGCAAATTTAGCCATGAGCCTTGTGCAGTTACATACGCAAATGGAAAAGTAATTCTTTTACAACTTATCAAAGGCGCCGTAGGCGCCTTTTTTTGTAGAGCCAAAACAGCCACTTAATTTTTTAATATGCCTATTTTAACATCACATGTGGATGTCATAAATTGCTGGGTTGCATAAATATGCAGACCTTGATCAAATGACTAGTGATGTTCAATGATTAGATGGTTAGATGGTTAGATGGTTAAAGGGTGGAGTGAACTCGTCGACTGAAATTGTTATTAAGCCAGTGCATATAGAGCTCTATGTCGTAAAAGTGATTGAAGAAATATTAGATATTTTGAAAGTGGTGACATAAATTAAATGTTTCTTAAATTTAAAGCTGCTCACTTTAAAGGATATACGAGAATTGATTGAGTACTGAACTTGATACCATTTCACTTTCTATTAATTTATTATGCAGATAGCAAACGCAACGACATGTTCAGTTTCAGCATATAACCCTGGCTCAAGATGAACAGCCCTCCAACTTCATAAGCTAAAGCTTACTGAGGTCATGGAATTAGCATACTTGAATCACGATTTTAGAAGCCAGTAATGTCATCAATCAAATCGTATGCATCTTGTAAACTAATACCAATTCAGGTCTTAATTTCTACCCAAACATGGACTTTTGTCAACCGCTTAAATTGCTAATGATTTGTTTTCTGAAATCACTATCTTATTTCACAAAGTGGAGTAAAATTTTCAAATTAGCAGCCTCTCAGTCTATTATAAATGGTCATTGGTTTTCACGAGCAAAAAGAAAAACGCCTATTAACACTGTCTTTATATGTAGCAGGATTGTTTGTTTTTGTGGCCTTGGGGTTTGCCATTAGTACTCATTCTGGTGCCATTTTATTTGACGGTATTTATTCACTTATCGCTTTTTTTATGGCTTTGCTAACGTTGAAAGTGGCTAATCTTGTTCAACTGCCCGATGATGACCGGTTCCACTTTGGTTATACTGCCATCGAACCTGCTCTTAATCTATTTAAGTCATTAATTATCATTGCCACTTGTTTGTACGCCGTCGTTGGGTCTATCAATAGTTTAATGATAGGTGGCAATTCTGCTGAGTATGGGTTGGCAATGATTTATGGAGCAATAGCAACAATAAGCTGTTTTGCTGTATCCGGTTATATGAAACATCAAAGCGGAAGTTTACGATCAGATTTAGTTGGCGTGGATGCGCATACTTGGTTTGTGGACGGTGTGTTAAGTGCATCAATTTTACTCGGTTTTGGTTTAGCGTTTTTTATTGAAAAAACCAGTTTTGCACTCTACGCACCTTTGATTGACCCCATACTACTTATATTTTTGGGTACTGCAATCTTACCTATACCGTGCAAAATAATGCTCGACAGCCTAAAAGAAGTCATTAATAAAGCACCACCTGAAGCGGTCACCGCAGTGATTGAGAAAAAGCTCAAACAAACACTTCTAGCTGTAACTTATGAGCATGTTGAAGTGCGTATTAGCAAACGTGGAAGGGACTTGTATATATTGGTGCATATCATAGTTGATGAATTATTTTCAGTAGCCACTATTAGTGAACTCGATGATATTCGCATAAGTTGTGAAGCAGCAATGCGTGAATGGAACCCATCGATTATTATGGATATTTTGTTCATTAAAGACCCAAGTCTTGCAGGATAGGTTGAACTGAGTTTT
>JBLIIL010000070.1:0-5171 GCA_047634755.1 Methylophilaceae bacterium | reverse complement strand
ACATACGTAACTTTTCAATTGACCACTGTCTAATGCTTTTATTATCGCCAGGGGGTCAACAATAGACCCACGAGCGAAATTAACTAACACCATTCCAGACTTGGCTTGAGCAAGGGTATCTTTATTGATCATATGACGAGTCGGTTTGATGGCGGGTACATGTAAACTCACATAATCACAACGCGCAAGAAGGGCGTACATGCTTTCGGCTCTTTGTACGTCGCTGGATAAACGCCATGCGGCTTCTGTGGACAATTCGGGGTGAAAACCACCACATTCATGCCAAGCGCCAGCGCTATGTCGGCGACTAATGAGCCTATTGCGCCTAAGCCAATAATACCAATAGTTTTACCCTTTAGTTCGTTACCTGCAAATTTTTTCTTTTGTGTCTCTAGGCTTTTTGTAACTCACCTGCATTATGTATATCGTGCAAGGTGGTCACATGATCAATACCTGATTTTATACCGCGAGAGCCTAAAAGTAGTCCAGCTAACACTAATTCTTTTACCGCATTAGCATTGGCGCCGGGCATATTAAATACTACTATGCCCTTTTGGCTATAATCTTCAATGGGTATATTATTTACACCTACGCCCGCCCTTTCTACGGCCAGAACTGATCCTGTAAGCACTTCGTCATGCATTTTATGACTGCGCAGTAACACGGCATCTGGGTGCACAATATCCGAGCTCACTTCGTATTTTTCACGACTAAAACGTTCTAGGCCTTTTATAGATATCTGATTAAAGGTTTTGATTTTATACATGTTGTCCCTTAACTTTTTTAGGCGTGAATTGGCAAGAACTAAGAAATAGTGTCGCTTATAGTATTTGTTTCTTTACACAGTGGTATGCCCATTCAAGCCAAGGCATTAATAGCTCTAAGTTCTTGTTTTCGATAGTCGCACCGCACCAAATTCTCAATCCAGCAGGCGCATCTCGGTAAGCTCCAATATCATAGGCGACTTGGTGTTCTTCAAGTAATTTCACAACGGATTTAACTTGCTCTGGGGACAAATCAAGGGTTAAACATACGCTAGTATTTGAACGGATATTGGTTTCTTGCGCTAGAAAGTGGATCCAATCGTGCTGTTCTACAAATGCTTCTATCGTGGCTAAATTTTGGTCTGCTATAGCAATAGTCGCTGTGACGCCACCAACTGAATCCACCCAATTTAATGCGTCTAAATAATCCACCACACATAACATGGAAGGTGTATTGATGGTTTCTCCGGTGAATAAACCCTCAATTAATTTCCCACCTTTAGTCATGCGGAAAATTTTAGGCAGTGGGAATGTGGGGGTATAAGATTCTAGGCGTTCGACTGCTCGGGGACTCAAAATTAACATGCCATGGCCACCTTCGCCACCCAACACTTTTTGCCAGCTATAAGTGATCACATCAAGCTTGTCCCAGTCCATTTCTTGCGCAAAAACCGCTGACGTCGCATCGCAAAAGATTAATCCTTTGCGATTTGAGTCAATCCAATCGGCATTAGGCACTTTTACGCCAGACGTGGTGCCGTTCCATGTAAATATTAGATCGTGGTCAAAGTTAACTTTATTCAGGTCAGGAAGTTGACCGTAGTCAGCACTCAATACTCGGGTGTTCTCTAGTTGCAACTGTTCGGTAATATCAGTAGCCCAGCCTTGACCGAAGGACTCCCAATACAATACGTCCACGGGGCGCTCTCCTAACATGGACCACATAGCCATCTCCATTGCACCGGTATCTGAAGCCGGCACAACAGCAACACGAAAACCTTCAGGCAGCCCTAAAATCTTTGCTGTATTAAGGCAAGCTCTCTTAAGTGCTTGTTTGCCAACGGTTGCTCGGTGAGATCGGCCCAACACAGATAAATCGAGTTTGCTAACATCATAACCAGGCCTTTTGGCGCAGGGACCAGAAGAAAAGTTAGGATTGGCAGGTTTAAGGGTTGGATGCATTATTTTCTCGGGCTAGAGGAACACAGAATAGATTTTATCAATAATACAAGTGAATGAAACGTGTTACCAATATTCAAGTGCCATGAATCATTCTCATTGTGTTATGTGAATGTAAAAAAAATCACAACAACATATTAGCTAAATCTTTGAAAATTAGTTTGTATATATGGTGTTTATCAACCATAGGTCATGAGTTTAAGACCGGTCTTAATCAGCATAAAACTTGTGTTGAAATTTGAGTGTTCTTTGTTCGAGGCCATCGTTAATGTCGACAGAAATACGGTACTGCTCGAGGTCACTAAAAGGTAACACGGCTAAATAGTAGATTGCCTTACCTTCTTTTACCTGCTTAAACGTCAACTTTTTAATCACTCCGAGTAAATTTTTAGCTTGGCCAGTTAAAATAACGGACTGTGCTACTTTGTCTTGTCTGTCCAGTACTGAAATATTGATTAACCCATTAAACTTACTGCGCACTATGGCGTTTTGTTTGGCCACTTGGGGTGTTAAAAATGTGGTGTTAAAAGCGATGTAATGCACATCCCAGTTACCCAGCACTTGTTTTTGTTCTGCGTTAACCTGATAAGAAAAAATTAGTCCTAGTGCTAACGAAAGAGTCAGAAAATAGTGGTTGATAAGCTTCAACTTAGAAAATGCCAAATAAATCACCTAATAGTTTTTGTATAAACAATAACAGAACAATCACGACCATAACCGATAAGTCTAATCCCCCCATATCAGGTAATCTTCTACGGATAGGAGCCAGCATTGGTTCAGTGAGTTGGCCTAAGACTAATTCCATCGGGTTATTTCCTTGGCTTACCCAGCTCATAATGGCACGCAGAATAAGCACATACATGACTAGGGACAGTGCTTCTTTAATAACAATAATAAATGACACCACAACTAAAGACAGGATGTTGAGGCCCGTGCCCCCCAGCACTAGATTAAGAGTGACAATTTTTAATCCGGCGACCAATACTGCTAGCACTAAAGTTGCGGTATCTAAGCGACCAATAGAAGGTAATATTCTGCGCATCGGTGCCACTATGGGCTGTGTAACTTTAACCACAAATTGGCTAAATGGATTGTAAAAATCGGCTCTTGCAAACTGTAACCACAGGCGTAATAACACCACCATCAAATAAATGTTAAAAACAAAATCAATTAAAAACTGAACTGAAGTCATATTATGGGTTTTCCTCGGTATTTATATAAGTTATCTAAACTAAAGCGATCTAAAATTGCTTAGCCATTTCTTTAGCGCGTTTAACTGCCGCTTGCATGGCGATGGAGACGACTTGTTCTAAACCCTGTTGTTGAAACGATTCTATTGCCTTGGCAGTTGTGCCGGCTTTAGAGGTAACTTGGGTGCGCAACTCGCTTAATTCAAGGTGAGGGTTGTGACAAACCATTTCAGCCGCACCTAACATAGCTTGCTGAACCATTAATCGAGCTGTTGCATGGTCAAATCCCTGACGCTCTGCTTCTGTTTGCATCGCTTCTAAAAATAAGTAAAAGTATGCTGGGCTACTGCCTGCTGCCGCAATCACACCGTCTATCATAGACTCTTTTTCAACCCAAGCAATTTTACCCACCTGACTCATTAAGTCAGCAGCATATTGTTTATCAATTTTGTCGATATTGATATCTGCAAATAGGCCAGTCATGCCCTTGCCTAAAGAGCTCGGTGTATTGGGCATAGTGCGGATAATAGGGAATGCTCCGCCAAGCATCTGCTGAAGCCGTGATGTAGTGATGCCAGCCGCAATCGACACAAAAAGTTTGCCACTTAAGTTCTGTTCCAGTGCGAGCTTGGCGCACACTTGCTGCATAAGTTGCGGTTTTACTGCAAGCACAATGACATCCGCTGTGTCTACCGCCTCGTTATTTTCTTGGGTAACATTAATTATAAAATCAGCTTGTAGAGCAGATAATTTGTCTATTGACGGATTACTTGCCGTGATCAAATTTGCTGGGTAATCATTATTAACTAAGCCACTGATAATGCTTCTTGTCATATTACCTGCGCCAATAAAAGCTATTTTTCTGTGTTGCATGGTTATCCTTCTGTTAGTTTCTTGAGCCAAAAATGGCTGTGCCTACCCTTACCATAGTACTTCCATTGTCAATGGCGTTTTGCATATCTCCCGACATGCCCATAGATAACGTATCGACTGATGAGTACTGTTTTTTAAGGGATTCAAACAATGTTGCCATGCGTGCAAAACTAGTTGTTTGTTCAGCCTGCGATTGATTAGCTTTAGGGATTGTCATCAACCCACGCAACCTTAGATTAGGTAGCCCACTAATCGCTTTAGCAAAGTCATTGAGTTCACTTACGCTTATACCTGCTTTGTTTTCATCGTCATCAATATTGACCTGGATGCATACGTTCAATGTTTTGTTGGGGCTTACCTGATCATTCAGTCTCTGGGCGATTTTGATCCTGTCGACTGCTTGTACCCAATCGAAGTGCTCAGCCACCAAACGTGTTTTATTGGATTGCAATGGACCGATGAAATGCCACTCGATATCATCAAGGGAGTGTAAATTTTGTATTTTTTCTACGCCTTCTTGTACGTAGTTTTCACCGAATAAACGTTGTCCCGCTTCATACGCTTGCACGATATCACATACGGGTTTGGTTTTACTCACTGCTAGCAATTTTACCGCATTTGATGGACGATGTGCATCTAAGGTGGTTTGCTCGACGGTTATTTGTACGCTTTTGAGTCGTTCTGCTATGGTTTCCATATTGCAACATGATATACGGAGAAGATTTCATGGATATTACCGAACTTTTGGCCTTTAGTGTTAAAAATAAAGCCTCTGATCTACACCTTTCTGCAGGTTTGCCTCCGATCATACGTGTTGACGGTGAAATGCGAAAATTAAATATACCTGCACTCAGCCATAAAGAAGTGCATGCTTTGATTTTTGAAATCATGAACGACAAACAGCGTAAGGAATATGAAGAGAACCTTGAAACCGATTTTTCCTTTGAGGTAAAAGACTTGTCACGCTTTAGGGTCAATGCCTTTGTGCAAAATCGAGGTGCGGCGGCAGTATTAAGAACCATTCCAAGTGAAATCTTGAGTTTAGACAACTTAGGAGCACCGCAAATATTTAAAGAAATCATCAATCAGCCCACAGGCATTATACTTGTAACCGGGGCAACAGGTTCGGGGAAAAGTACTACTTTGGCGGCCATGGTTGATCATA
>JBLIIL010000069.1:0-6194 GCA_047634755.1 Methylophilaceae bacterium | reverse complement strand
AATGGCCTTAATCGAAAACATACAACGTGAAAACCTCAACCCGTTAGAAGAGGCGCTGGGTATTAAACGTTTAATCGATGAGTTTGCCATGACGCATGAAAAAGCGGCTAGTGCAGTAGGAAGGTCACGGGTTGCTGTTTCCAATTTGTTGAGATTGTTGACTTTAGCTGGTGGTGTGCAAGCCATGTTGATGGAAAGCAAGCTTGATATGGGTCATGCGCGTGCTTTGATTGGCCTGGAGCCGGCGCAGCAAGTGATGCTGGCGAATAAAATAACGCAAGAAAATTTATCTGTGCGGGAAGTAGAGAAGCTGGTTAAGCAAGTCGATGGCGCTATGAAGCCCAAAGTGCCGCAAATAAAAATGCACCAAGATGTTTTGTCGTTGCAGAATAGGTTGAGTGAAAAATTGGGAGCAGGTGTGACGATTGCTGCCAAGGCGAACGGGTCGGGGACGCTAAAAATTAATTATAATAATTTGGATGAGCTTGAAGGGTTTATCAAGAAAATCACACATTAAGGCCTTTTTAGGCAGTGAGTTTGGGCAATAAGGCTTGACTAAAGTGCTGTATTAATTCAAAATCGCGGCTCTGCTAAAAGCGCATTTTAAATTAACTCTTTTTAGTAGGTTTGCAAATGAATGATAAAGATACAGATTTGATAGCAGAAGATAACACTTTCGGGGCGATGTTACGCTCACAATTGCTTACAACAGCAGCGGTGGCGGTAGTCGCCTTTGTAATGTCTGGAATGAACGCAAGTTTGTCTGCAGTAGCAGGCGGTCTAGCTGTCACACTGGCATCATTTATTGCGGCTAAAGTGGCAATCAGCAAGCGTAAGGACGCAGCATCAGTGTTAGGCAGTATGTTAAAAGCGGAACTTATCAAGATAGTGTTGATTGTTTTGTTTTTAGTCATCACGATTAGAGAATTTGAAGCGTTAGTGCCTTGGGCGCTGATTATAGGGCTAGCTACCGCGGCAATTATTTCCGGCTCAGCCATTAGTAAACGTAGTAAACATTTGAAAATATAAGATTATTATGGCAACAGAACATAAAACAGAACACGTAGCAGAACATTCAGGCGAAATGACGACAGCAAGTGATTATATTAATCATCACTTGCAATTTAACGTACAGCCAGTTGGTGACGGTGGTCATAGCTTCTGGAATGTGATTCATCTTGATATGTTTCTTATTTCATTAGTGTTAGGTGCAATGGTTGCGGGCGCTATTTGGTTGGTTGCACGTAAAGCACATTCAGGTGTGCCAAGTAAGACACAAGCATTTGTGGAGCTCATTTTTGATTTTGTTGACGGCCAAGTTAAAGGCATGTTTCACGGTGATCGCCACGCATTTATTGCACCAACAGCACTCACCATCTTTTTATGGGTGTTAGCCATGAATTTGATGGATTTAGTGCCTATCGATTGGTTTGCTAAATTTACTGGTTTGTTTGGCGATTCACATGCGCCCTTCCGTCCATTACCAACATCAGATGTAAACACGACATTTGCATTGGCGCTATCAGTTTGGATCTTAATGATTTTCTTCTCTATCAAGGCTAAAGGCTTTGGTGGGTTGATTCATGAAATCTTTGGTGCACCATTCGGTATGCCTAAGCTATTCAAACCTAAAAGTTTTATGGGTTTCATCGGTTTGATTGCTAGCCCATTATTGTTGTTAGCAAACTTCATGTTCAACATGATTGAGTACATCTCAAAACCACTATCACACTCTATGCGTCTATTTGGTAACTTGTACGCGAGTGAAGTGATTTTCTTGCTGATTGGTTTGTTAGCAGCAACAGGTATTTTCGGAATGTTCGGCGCAATTATTTTAGGTACGGTCTGGGCAATCTTCCATATTTTAGTGGTGCCATTACAGGCATTTATTTTTATGATGATGACTATTGTTTACTTATCAATGGCACATGAACATCACTAAAATTAAGTTTATTGAAGCGGTTTTATTTAATTAGTAGTTTTTAGTCTTTAACAAGAGAGGGTAACAAAATGGAAATGATTCAAGCATATACGGCGATTGGCATTGGTCTTATGGTAGGTATTGGTGCTGCAGGCGCTTGTATTGGTATTGGTAACATGTGTTCTAGCTTCTTGGACGGCGCAGCTCGTCAACCAGAAATGATTCCTGAGCTACAAGGTAAAGTATTCTTGCTACTAGGTTTGATCGATGCGTCGTTCATTATTGCTGTTGGTGTGGCACTATTGTTTGCTTTCGCAAACCCACTATTAAGCGCTGTAGCGTAACTTTTACGATTGCTTAGTATGATTGGGTTGGTCAATGGACTAACCCAAATGATTAAGTTTTAAACTTGGAGCAAACATGAACTTTAATTTAACGCTCATTGCGCAAGCAGTTACGTTTGCAGTATTGATTTTAGTCATCGTGAAATTTGTTTGGCCGCCGCTATTGAATGCAATTGAGGCGCGTCAAAAAGAAATCGCTGATGGCTTAGCAGCAGCTCAAGAAGGTAAAAGCTCTTTAGAGAATGCGGCGAAAAAATCAGAAGTAACGCTGAATGAAGCTAAACAAAAAGCGAGCGAAATCGTTGGGCAAGCAGAAAAGCGTGCTAACGAAATCGTTGAAGAAGCCAAAGGCACTGCAAAAACAGAAGCTGATCGTATTAAAGAAACAGCGAAATCAGAGATTGAGCAAGAAGTGAACCGTGCAAAAGAAGGTTTACGTACGGAAGTATCTGTATTGGCTATTTCTGGTGCTGAAAAAATCTTGCGTAAAGAAATTGACGCAAAAGCACATACAGCGATTCTTACTCAATTAGCAGCGGAGCTATAACTCATGGCTGAAATTTCAACCATTGCACGACCATATGCTGTTGCTGCTTTTAAGTTGGCTAAAGGAAAAAATGCGCTGGCCAAATGGTCAGACATGCTGTTTTTAGCGAGTGCTGTTAGTAGTGATGAAACATTGCACGCAGTGATTCAAGATCCAAAAGTTGATGGTCAAGTTTTGCAAGATGTTTTTTTAAAAGTATGCGGTAAAAAACTCGATAAACATGGCCAGAATATGATTAAAACGCTGGTTGAATATAAGCGTTTATCTATTTTGCCTGCGATTAGCAGCGCTTTTGAGGATTTGAAAGCAGAAGATGAAGGTTCGATTGATGCGCGCATTGTTGCGGCAGTCAAGCCAGCTGTAGCAGTCACAAAAGACTTAGTGAAAAAATTAGAAGCTAAGTTTGGTAAGAAGGTAACCGCAGAAGTGGAAATTGATCCAGAGATTATTGGTGGTATGAAAATTATTGTGGGTGATACAGTGATTGATGCATCGATTAAAGGTCAGTTACAAAATTTAGCTTATTCGCTAACAGAATAAGCAAGCGATAAAAACTTTAGGAGTTTAGTAATGCAATTATCTACATCAGAAATCAGTGAACTGATTAAAAGCAGATTAGAGGACTTTGAGGTCAGCAATGAAGCACGTACTCAAGGTACTGTTATTTCAGTAACTGACGGTATTGTACGTATTCATGGCCTTTCAAACGTCATGGCTGGCGAAATGATTGAGTTCCCAGGCAATACATATGGTTTGGCACTTAACCTTGAGCGCGATTCAGTTGGCGCTGTGGTTTTAGGTGACTACGAGCATATTACTGAAGGCGATATCTGTAAATGTACAGGTCGTATTTTGGAAGTGCCTGTTGGTCCTGAATTGATTGGCCGTGTGGTCAATGCTTTGGGTCAGCCAATTGATGGTAAAGGTCCAGTTAAAACAAAATTAACAGACAAAATTGAAAAAGTTGCGCCAGGTGTGATTGATCGTAAATCAGTTTCACAACCAGTTCAGACTGGTTTGAAATCAGTTGACTCTATGGTGCCAGTTGGCCGTGGTCAACGTGAGTTGATTATTGGCGATCGTCAAACAGGTAAAACAGCGGTTGCGATTGATGCGATTATCAATCAAAAAGGCGAGAACATGACCTGCGTTTATGTCGCGATTGGTCAAAAAGCTTCAACCATTGCTAACGTAGTGCGTAAGTTAGAAGAAAACGGCGCGATGGAATACACCATCGTTGTTGCTGCGACTGCTTCTGATTCAGCGGCGCTTCAATTCTTAGCACCATATGCTGGTTGTACCATGGGTGAGTATTTCCGTGATCGCGGTGAAGATGCACTGATTGTTTATGATGATTTGACTAAACAAGCGATTGCTTATCGTCAAATTTCACTATTACTTCGTCGTCCACCAGGCCGTGAAGCATATCCAGGTGATGTTTTCTACATACACTCACGTTTACTTGAGCGTTCAGCTCGCGTTAATGAAGCCTATGTTGAAAAGTTCACTAAAGGTAAGGTCAAAGGTAAAACTGGTTCATTGACTGCATTGCCAGTAATTGAAACAGCTGCTGGTGACGTTTCTGCATTCGTACCAACAAACGTGATTTCAATTACAGATGGTCAGATTTTCCTGGAAACTGACTTGTTCAACGCTGGTATTCGTCCTGCGATTAACGCCGGTATTTCAGTGTCTCGTGTTGGTGGTGCTGCGCAAACTAAAGTGATTAAAAAATTAGGTGGTGGTGTACGTTTGGCTCTTGCTCAATATCGTGAATTGGCTGCGTTCGCGCAGTTCGCTTCTGATTTGGATGAAGCAACACGTCAACAGCTAGATCGTGGTCGTATGTTTACTGAGCTAATGAAACAAGCTCAATACTCACCATTAAGCGTATCTAACATGGCAGTGACATTGTTAGCAGCTAATAAAGGCTATTTTGATGACGTACCAACAGACAAAGTATTGGCTTTCGAAGCTGGCTTACACGGCCACATGAAATCTAAATACAAAAAACTGATGAATGTCGTTGAGAAAAACAAAGCACTGAGTGGTGATGACGAAAAAGCATTAGTTGATGCGATTGAAGACTTTAAATCAACAAGCGCATATTAATCTCTAGAAAATTAGGACAATAAAATGGCTGGTAGTAAAGAGATTAGAACCAAGATCAAGTCGGTAGAAAATACCCGTAAGATCACGAAAGCAATGGAGATGGTTGCTGCTTCTAAAATGCGTAAAGCGCAAGATAGAATGCGTGCAGCACGTCCATATGCAGAGAAAATTCGTAATGTTGCGGCCCATTTATCTTATACACAACCTGAATATAAGCATCCGTTTTTAATTAAACGTGATGTGGTTAAGAATGTTGGTTTAATTGTCGTGAGCTCTGACAAGGGTTTATGTGGTGGTTTGAATACGAATATGTTGCGCCTTTCTGTTAACCAAATGAAAACTTGGGAAACAGAAGGAAAAAACATCAAAGTTACCGCCTTTGGCAATAAAGGCTTGAGCTTTATGACACGTATGGGGGCAGATATCGCTTCTAACGTAACAGGCTTGGGTGATGTGCCACATCTAGAGATGCTAATTGGTTCTATCAGGGTAATGTTGGACGCTTTTGAAGCAGGTGAAATCGACCAACTATCGATTAGCTACACTAAGTTCATCAATACGATGAAACAAGAGCCAGTGATTGAACAATTGTTACCACTATCTGGTGATAAATTGGGTAGTCCTGATGGTAATTGGGGTTATATCTATGAGCCTGAGCCTGAAATAGTGATTGATGAGCTGATGACACGTTACATTGAGTCAATGATTTATAGTGCAGTGGCAGAAAACATGGCTTCTGAACAATCGTCTCGTATGGTTGCAATGAAATCAGCATCTGACAATGCGAAAGAAGTTATTGGTGAGTTGAAATTGGTTTACAACAAGGCGCGTCAAGCAGCGATTACAAAAGAGATTTCAGAAATTGTCGGCGGTGCCGCGGCAATCTCTAGTTAATTTTATTTATATTATAAAGTATCTGACTAAATATTGAGTTAGGAAAAAAGATGGCAAAAGCAAATCAAGCAGTAGGTAAAGTAGTTCAATGTATTGGCGCGGTTGTGGACGTTGAGTTCCCGCGTGACAATATGCCAAAGGTATATGATGCATTGATCATTGATGATAAATCATCACAAGCTGAAAAAGGCTTAACATTAGAAGTGCAACAGCAATTAGGTGACGGTATTGTCCGTACGATTGCCATGGGCTCATCTGATGGTTTATCACGTGGTACTCCATTTAAAACAACAGGCTCACAAATTACTGTGCCAGTTGGTGTAGGTACTTTGGGTCGCATTATGGATGTATTGGGTCGCCCTATTGATGAAGCTGG
>JBLIIL010000068.1:0-6393 GCA_047634755.1 Methylophilaceae bacterium | reverse complement strand
ATAGATTGGTGTTGGGTGACTAGGGAGATCACTATACAGATGACAATAATAAAAAATATATCTGCATGGCGTTTTTAGCAGAAAACGGTTTTTTGAAGTAAAGTAGGTTCACTTGAATGGGTTCGCCTTATAGGCGAAAGAGACGCACTTAACAAAATGAAAAGTAGACAACAAATTATGCCATTAAATAGTACTGAAGAGATAATCGAAGATATCCGCCAAGGTAAAATGGTTATCTTAATGGACGATGAAGATAGGGAAAATGAAGGCGACCTCATTATGGCCGCAGAGCATGTTACTCCAGAAGCCATTAATTTTATGGTGACTCATGCTCGCGGCTTAGTCTGTTTGCCTATGACTGCCGAGCGTTGCCAATCCCTTAATCTACCCTTAATGGTAGATGATAATAGCGCCCAATTTTCCACTAACTTTACTGTGTCAATTGAGGCGGCAGAAGGTGTTACCACCGGTATTTCGGCTTCAGACAGAGCCAAGACTGTTTTGGCGGCGGTGGCAAAAGACGCAAAGCCTAGCAACATAGTTCAACCAGGGCATATTTTCCCGTTAATTGGTAAAGAGGGCGGTGTATTAAACCGTGCCGGGCATACTGAAGCAGGTATAGATCTCGCTCGATTAGCAGGTTGCGAACCTGCATCGGTAATTGTTGAAATACTTAATGAAAACGGCAGTATGGCAAGGCGCCCAGAGCTGGAAGTGTTTGCAGCTAAACATGATATGAAAATTGGCACCATTGCAGATCTAATAGAATATCGGAACTTAAACGAAACTACTATTCAACAAGTTGCTAAATGTAAACTTCCTACTGAGTATGGTGAGTTCGACTTAGTCACCTTTAAAGATGTCATTGATAACCAAGTTCATTTTGCTATGTGTAAAGGTGATATTGACAGCGATATACCTACATTAGTGAGAGTGCATTTGCTAAATAGTTTCAGTGACTTATTAGGTTCTCAGCGAGCTATCTCTCGCAGTATGGGTCTGCCGCAAGCGATAAAATATATTGCTGATAATGGCGGTGTTTTAGTACTGTTAGGTAAAGACGAAGACTTGCTGACTCAAGTCATACAATTTGAAGCTGAAGACAAGGGTGAAAAGCCCGCTAATGCACCTTGGACTGGCTCATCTAGAACGGTTGGTGTAGGCAGTCAAATATTAGCCAGTTTAGGTGTTAAAAAAATGCGGTTGTTGAGCAAACCCAAAAAGTATCATGCGCTGTCTGGATACGGATTAGAAGTGGTTGAGTACGTCGAAATTTAAGGTTTAAATTCACAGTATTTCCCCATATATATGTGCTAAAATTCGCGCCGATTTTTCTAGTAAGGTTTTTAAATGAATATTATTGAAGGTAACATTCGTGCAACAGGCAAAAAGTTCGCCCTTGTGGTTTCTCGTTTCAACAGTTTTGTCGTTGAAAGCTTAGTAGACGGTGCTCTTGATGCACTTGAAAGATATGGTGAAGTGAACGAGCAAGATATTACTTTAGTCCGCGTGCCGGGTGCTTATGAGTTGCCACTTGCGGCTAAAAAACTTGCTGAACAGAACAAGTACGATGCCATTATTGCATTGGGCGCAGTTATTCGTGGCGGTACACCCCATTTTGAGTTTGTCGCGGGTGAATGCAATAAAGGACTGGCGCAAGTATCTTTAGATTATGGTATTCCTGTTTCTTTTGGTGTGATAACTACCGATAGCATAGAACAAGCTATTGAACGTTCTGGTACTAAAGCCGGTAATAAAGGTGCTGAAGCAGCAGTTAGTGCTTTAGAAATGGTCAATGTAATAGCTAACATCGAAGAGGCTAAATAGTTGAAACCTAAAGCTCGCCGTTTAGCCAGAGAATTGGCAGTACAAGCGGTTTATTCTTGGCAAATGAGTAAAAATCCAGTAGAGCAAATTGAGCTTAGTATGGTCACTAGCAACAATATGCAGAAAGTCGATACTGAGTACTTTTTGGAGATGTTGCGTGCGGTGGTCAAAGACTGCGGTGACTTAGATAAAAAGATTAAACCTTACCTTGGCCGCCTGCCTGAAGAGCTAGATCCAGTAGAAAAAGCCATTCTTAGGATAGCTACCTACGAACTTGTTGCTAGGATTGATGTTCCTTACAAGGTTATTATTAATGAAGCCATTGAATTGGCTAAATCTTTTGGCGCAGAAGAAAGTCATAAATTTGTTAATGGTGTTTTGGATAAAGCGATTAAGACTCTACGTAAAGATGAATTATCTTAATCTTTCTAAATAGGCTGCGGCTAACTTTTTTCCAACCTGATCCAACTAAAAGTAGTGAAAGTGAAAGAATTTAATGTGATTGAAGACTTTTTTAAAGGGAAAAGTATTCAACGTAAAGATGTGATAATTGGTATCGGTGATGATGGTGCTGTCACGCATATTCCCCAAGGCCAAGCATTAGTGACGACTACCGATACTTTGTTAAGCGGCGTTCATTTCTTAGCAGATACATCTCCCCACGCTATAGCGCAAAAAGCCATTGCAGTTAACCTCAGTGATTTAGCTGCCATGGGCGCGCAACCAGCTTGGATAAGTTTGTCTTTGAGTTTGCCTGAAGTCGATGAACGTTGGTTAGAAGAATTTTCTAACGGCCTGCAAGAGCACGCTATATATTATTCTGTGCAACTTATTGGCGGAGACACAGTACAAGGCCCTTTGGCCATTACTATTACAGCGCAAGGGTTTGTACCTTTTGACCAAGCTTTAACTAGGAGTAATGCTAAACCAGGTGATTCGGTCTATGTGACTGGCACATTAGGTGATGCAGGCTTAGGTTTACATATAGCTCAAAAAAAATGTGCACTGGACAACCAAATTAATCAAAATTATTTGCTTAACCGTTTGAATTATCCCACTCCAAGGTTATTGGTTGGTACTAGCCTTAGGCGTATTGCCAGTTCTTGTATTGATATCTCCGATGGACTTGTGTCCGATCTAAGGCATATTCTCAAGGCATCTCAATGCGGTGCAACAATACATATTGATAAGTTGCCATTGTCGCAAGCCTTAGAAGAATCGGTCAGTACTAGTCAAGCGATTGATTACGCTTTGAGTGCAGGTGATGATTATGAGTTATTATTCACTGTGAGTGAAGAACAAAAAGGTCATTTGGTAACAGCCTTAGCCAGTGCTGGTGTTGATGCTACTTATATCGGTCAATTAAATGGTTCTGTAGGTAAGCTAGAATTGCGCCAAGGGGATAAACCTTATGAATATAGCACCGAAGGATACGAGCACTTCTAATTTCTTTAACCAAAGGCATACCCTTTAATGGACAAAAAAATACGCGGTCGTATTAGTTTATTCAATCCTGTGCACTTTTTAGCATTAGGATTTGGCAGCGGTTTAGGGGCAAAAATGCCCGGTACATTTGGTACTTTGGCAGCCTTGCCTTTAGTTGTGCTGTTATCTCATTACTTTAGTTTTACTGTTTATCTGATAGTTACGGTACTAGTTAGTTTTGCGGGGATTTGGATCTGTGGGAAAGCAGCAGAAGACATGGGAGTGCATGACGACTCTTCTATCGTTTGGGATGAATTGGCAGGTATAATGATCACTATGCTAGCCGTACCTCTGAACGGGCAAAATTTACTTGTTGGTTTTGTGTTATTTCGTTTTTTTGATATTCTGAAACCTTGGCCAATCAGTTACTTGGACAAACATGTGCATGGCGGGTTTGGCATCATGATTGATGATGTGTTGGCAGGATTATTTGCTTTGGGGATAATGCATACTTTGTTAACACTTAACTGGTTGTAATAAGCTAAATCTAGATATAATAGTGTATGTTGATATAAGTGATCATGTCTCTAATTTAGCGCTGTAACTAGCGCCGTGGTATTTTTTCCTGAACAGAAAGTTGTTTACAGACTTTAGAATAATCAAATTCTTACTTCTGACACAACTCGGGCGATATGAAAAGTGACTCAATTTTATTGCCCTAGACTGAACTTACACATTAACTTATCTAAACGTTATTGATGAATTAAAAAGAAAACCACCCATAATTTTTAGTATTTGTTGTTAAATTCTGAGATCTTTGAAAGAATTCCAATAGTATCTAAACCAAGTTCTGCATACATCTCCTGCTGAGTACCTTGCATAATAAATTCATCTGGTAGGCCAAGCTGCAACAATTTACTGATATGTCTAGAAGATATTAAGTATTCAGCCACCGCACTTCCTGCACCGCCCATAATTGCACCATCTTCAATGCTAACAAACAAATTATGCTTTGCAGCGAGTTCATTAATAACATCGATATCTAAGGGTTTAACAAAGCGCATATCTATTACCGTTGCATTGATTTTTTCTGCCGCTTCTTGGGCGTATGGCAATAAAATTCCAAAGTTAAGGATAGCGACTTTTTCACCAGTTCTGATAGTGCGGCTTTTTCCTAACTCATACGCAGTCATCTCTTGCTCAGGTGATACACCGGTAGCAGAACCTCGTGGGTACCTAACGGCTGCTGGTTTTTGTAATCTGTGTCCTGTGTAAAGCATTTGACGACACTCGTTTTCATCGGCCGGTACCATGATCACCATATTTGGGATGCAGCGTAGAAATGGAATGTCAAAAGCGCCTTGGTGGGTAGGTCCATCAGCGCCGACTAAGCCTGCTCGGTCTATAGCAAATAAAACAGGTAGATTTTGTATAGCCACATCATGAATAAGCTGATCATAAGCACGTTGCAAAAAGGTTGAATAAATAGCTACAACAGCATTCAAACCTTCTTTGGCAAGACCTGCAGCGAAGGTGACCGCATGCTGCTCGGCAATCGCCACATCAAAATATTGTGCTGGATACTTTTGAGAGAACTTGACCATACCAGAGCCTTCACGCATGGCTGGTGTGACTGCCATAAGCTTATAATCTTGTGCGGCCATATCGCATAACCAATCACCAAATACCGCAGAGAATGTGGGATTGCTTGGCGCTGCTTTAGGCAGTGCTTGATCGTTTGGGTTGAACTTTGGTACGGCATGAAATTTAATCGGATCTTGCTCTGCTGATTCGTAACCTTTTCCTTTTTTGGTCACAACATGAAGTATTTGTGGACCTTTAATGTTGCGCATATTGCGCAGTGTATCGACTACACCATTCACATCATGACCGTCTATTGGGCCAATATATTTAAACCCCAGCTCTTCAAAAATTGTCCCGGGTACAACCATGCCCTTGATGTGTTCTTCAGCACGGCTGGCAAACTCTTTTATCGGAGGAACATTGCTGAGTAACTTTTTACCACCATCACGTATGGAGTTAAAAAATTTGCCCGTTAGCAGCCTAGCTAGGTGACTATTTAACGCACCAACATTTTCGGATATCGACATTTCGTTGTCATTTAAAACTATTAATAAATCTTTATTGATATCGCCACCATGGTTTAGTGCTTCAAAAGCCATTCCTGCGGTCATAGCGCCATCACCAATTACGGCTACGACTTTTCGACCCAAAGCTTCTTTTTCTGCAGCAACAGCCATACCTAATGCAGCGCTGATAGATGTAGAAGAGTGGCCTACAGCAAAAGTGTCATACTCACTTTCTGGTGGCCATGGGAATGGATGCAAACCGCCTTTTTTACGGATTGTTGGCATACGTTCACGGCGACCGGTTAAAATTTTGTGTGGATATGCTTGATGTCCCACATCCCATAACAACCGGTCAAAAGGGGTGTTGTATACATAATGCAAAGCAACTGTTAGTTCGACTGTACCTAAACCCGATGCAAAATGTCCACTGCTTTGACTAACGCTGGTTAATAAATACTGTCGTAATTCAGCACTCAATTGTTGCAGTTTATCTTGTGATAACGCTCTTAACTGTTCTGGTCTGTCAGCTTGAGCAAGGATAGGGTAGTCAGCAATATTAAGGGTCATTAAATGGGTATCAACTAATTAAATTTCATTTTATTCAGCCATAATTACAATTTAAATTAGTAAGTACGCTGGATGACAAAGTCGGTAAAAGACACCAACATGCGAGTATTGTAAGGCAAAGAGCGCAAAGCTTGAAGCGCTTGTTGATGAAGTTCATCAAGATAAGCTTTCGCTTGTTCTAATCCTATCATAGCCGGGTAGGTGCTTTTGTTCTGTGCCTGATCAGAGCCTTGTGGTTTACCAAGTACTGAAGAGTCACCGATCACATCTAGAATATCGTCCTGCACTTGAAAGGCTAAACCAATAGTTTTGGCAAAACTCATTAAACTTTGACGACTTTCTGGCGTAATATGAGATGCCAATGCTATTGCCATCTCAACGCAAGCGCTTAGCAGCGCACCGGTTTTTCTGCCATGTAGGTTTTCTAATTGTTGTTGAGTGATCTGTTCATCAGTAGCTGCTAAGTCCATGGCTTGGCCACCAC
>JBLIIL010000067.1:0-7197 GCA_047634755.1 Methylophilaceae bacterium | reverse complement strand
TTTCTTCAGTTAAGTCGGCCGCTGCTCTACGCGAATCCGTTTCGGCAATTTCAGCTTTCGTTGCAGCACTCATTTCAGTCGTGTTTTTAGGTACGGCGCTGTCTGTTTCTTTTTGTGCTTTAGCGCGTGCAATAGCCGCTGCAATAGCCGCTTGTTTATCTGTTGCCGCAGGTTTGCTATCTGAATTGCCAGCCGCTTTGGCGGCTTTCGCACCTTGTGCGCGTGCCGCATGTTTGGCAGCACGCTCTTGCTTCTCTCGTTCAATACGTGCCAGTCTAAATTCGTTACGTTCACGCGCTAAATCAGCGGCTTCTTGTGCTTTATCCAGTGCAATGACTTCGCTCTTAGCATAGCGATAATATTGTACCAGTGGAATGTCGCTAGGGCAGACATAAGAACAAGCCCCACATTCGATACAATCAAATAAATTGTAATCTTGCGCTTTTTCAAAGTCATCTGATTTCGCAAACCAATATAGCTCTTGTGGTTGCAAACTGACTGGACAGGCATCAGCACAGCGCGCGCAGCGAATGCATGGCATAGCTGGTGGTGGTGGTTCAAATAAAGTCGGTGAAGCTGCAATAATGCAGTTAGCTGCTTTGGTAATGGGCACATCTTCGCTGGGCAAGTTAAAGCCCATCATTGGTCCGCCCATGATGTAGTGGCTGGTATCTGATTTTGCATTACCTGCTGCTTTGACTAGGTGCATGAGCGGTGTGCCAAACAAGACTTCAAAGTTTTGCGCTTGATTGACATTGCCTGTCATGGAAACGATGCGGCTGATGGCAGGCTCGCCAAACTCGAAATAACGATATAAGGCGAACACCGTAGCGACATTAAATACTTGAACGCCAAACTCGGTAGAGCGTTTGTTTTGAGGAACCTCTTTACCCAATACCAAATAAACGAGGCGGCGCGCATCGCCACTCGGATAGACTGTCGGGACGACTTTGACTTGAATGTCGGTATTTTCGACTGCTGTTTGCATGGCCTTAATCGCCTCTGGCTTATTGTCTTCAATACCAATCATGACTTTCTTTGCGCCGAGCAAGCGTTGCGCCACTTCGATACCGTGCACAACTTGATCATAGCGCTCACGCATCAGCATATCGTCGCAAGTAATATAAGGCTCACACTCTGCCGCATTAATCACCAAGGTATGAATAGGTGACCTAGTTGAACGCAACTTGAATTGTGTTGGAAAGGTCGCACCACCAAGACCTACGATGCCAGATAAGCGCAAGCTATTAACGAGTGTGTTTACGTCGCCTTTGCGCCAGTCTTGTGGATGGCGCTCTATCCATGTGTCATTGCCATCTGGTGTAATGGTAATGCAGCGGTCAGGCAAGCCTGATGGATGCGGAAGCACCGCATCGGCAACCGCTACAATGGTGCCAGAAGTTGGTGCATGGATGGCTGCAGAAACAGAGCCTTCTGCCTCTGCAATTAATTGGCCTTTTAGTAAATGGTCGCCAACGGCCACTCTCACTTTAGGCATGTTGCCGACATGTTGACGCAGTGGCAACACCAATTGATCAGGCAAGGGCAATTGGCCAATGGGCAATTGGTTTGATTGCGCTTTATGTTCAGGCGGGTGTACCCCACCATGAAAATTAAATACGTCCTTTGTCTTTTTTAATAGACCAGTAATGTCAATAGGTGCGTTCATTTAGGTTTCTACTATTTATAGCTTTATCTCTGATTTAATTGGAATGATTGGGTATTTCCACTTCCAGTTTTCTGGCGTTTCTTCAATGGGTTCCATTGTGATGCAGTCAACAGGACATGGTGCAACACATAGCTCGCAGCCAGTACATTCACTGGCAACAATCGTATGCATATGTTTTGCTGCACCCAAGATGGCATCGACAGGACAGGCTTGAATACATAAGGTGCAACCAATACACACATCTTCTTCAATAAAGGCCACTGCTTTTGGTTTGGTTTCACCGTGTTCTTCATTTAACGGTTTGTATTCCACGCCTAATAAGTCAGCTAATGCATGCACGCCCTCATCACCACCAGGTGGACATTGGTTAATGTCAGCTTCACCATTAGCAATGGCTGTTGCATAAGGTTTGCAGCCAGGATAGCTACACTGACCACATTGTGTTTGTGGCAAAATAGCATCAATGCGCGCAATGAGCGGGTCGCCTTCAACCTTGAATTTGAGTGCGGCATAGCCAAGCACTGCGCCAAGTAGGAGTGCTAAACCGAGCATGATGTATAAAGCAGTTAACATGGGAATCTATAATCTAAATCTAATGTGTTGAAGCTCAAAAAACTAAAACTTATCAAGCCCAGCAAAGCCCATAAAGGCGAGGCTCATTAATGCTGCCGTTATCATGGCGATGGCTGAGCCTTTAAATGGGGTTGGTACGTCCGCGGCTTCTAAACGCTCACGTAAGGAAGCAAACATAATGAGGACCATTGAAAATCCAGCCGCGCCACCTAAGCCGAACAAAGCTGATTCAATAAAGCCATGGTCGATCTGCGCATTTAATAATGGAATGCCGAGAACAGCACAGTTACTGGTAATCAGTGGCAAAAATATGCCTAACATTTGATAGAGAATGGGAAAGCTTTTTTCCATGACCATTTGCGTCAATTGTACGACGCTAGCAATAACCACAATAAAGGACAGTGTGCGGAGGTATTCTAATTGATAGGCCTGTAGTAAATAATGATCAATCACCCAGCTCGTCATCGAGCCAACGGTTAACACAAATGCAGTAGCCGCAGCCATGCCAATAGACGCTTCTAATTTTTTAGAAACGCCCATAAAGGGGCAAAGCCCTAATATTTTAACCAGCACGATATTGTTAACTAATACGGTGCCAATTAAAATGATGAAATAGTGTTGAAAGTCCATAGTTAAATTAAATGGTTTTGCTCATATGTTGTGTGATTATAACGTGTTTCAGTTTGGCTTAGCAGTGTAATCTCGAGGTTAATGCGACACCATTTCTCACCATTGCGTTAGGTTAAGCATGCCTTCAATTGAAATCAGCGAGAGTAAGAATATAAACAACATTTAATATTCGAACAAAGAATATGTAGTTATAGTTTAATAATTTAAAGGCATATAGAAATTGTTTTGGCACCAATTTTATTGCTTTTCACAAAATTAGTCTCAGTTCAGTTAAAATGAGCGTTGTTTAAAATTAGTAGGTTCAGAATATGTTGCAAGGCAGTATGGTGGCAATTGCTACCCCTATGTTTGAAGATGGCAGCTTAGATTTGGATGCATTACGCCAGTTGCTTGATTTTCATATTGAAGCAGGCACTGACGGCATCGCCATTGTAGGTACAACAGGCGAATCACCAACGGTCGATTTTGATGAACATTCTCTGCTGATTGAAACGGCAGTCAAACACGTCAATCATCGCGTACCCGTCATTGCTGGAACGGGAGCGAACTCGACGAAAGAAGCGATTGCACTCACGACCAAAGCAAAAGAGTTTGGTGCGGATGCATGCTTGTTGGTTGCGCCTTATTACAACAAGCCAACACAAGAAGGTATGTTCCAACACTTTTCAGCCATTGCTGCAGCAGTGGATATACCGCAAATTTTATACAATGTCCCAGGCCGTACCGGTTCTGATATTAGCAATGATACGACGCTTAGATTAGCTGAGATTGATAATATTGTCGGTATTAAAGATGCAACTGGCAGCATAGAGCGAGGCACAGACTTAATTTTGCGTGCACCAGATGACTTTGGTATTTATAGCGGTGATGATGGAACAGGTTTGGCCTTAATGTTGCTAGGCTGTCATGGGGTAATTTCAGTTACGGCTAATGTGGCACCAAAAAAAATGCATGCCATGTGTGTCGCTGCTAAAGAAGGTAAAGTCGCGGAAGCTTGTGGAATCAATGCACAATTATTTAGTTTACATCAACAGTTGTTTGTTGAAGCTAATCCAATTCCAGTGAAGTGGGTGTTGCAACAAATGGGACTTATTCAATCTGGCATTCGTTTGCCGATGGTCAACTGTTCTGCACAACACCACGATGGGTTACGTGCAGCAATGAAAATAGCAGGAGTTAATTAAGAATGGTGAGATTAATGAAGAAAAGTTTTTCTAGGAAAGCGATAGGCATTGTCCTGTCAACATTGCTTTTAAATGCATGTGGATTTTCAGTTCCATTTATTGATAATTCATCTGACTATAAAAAAGGTGGCGTCAGTGCGCGTCCTTTAGAGGTGCCACCTGATTTAACATCAGCTAACTCTAGTGATGCATACAACATTTCAGGGAGTACCAGTTACTCAAGTTATAGCGAAGCCCAAGAAGGCCAAGAGGTGGGTGTAGTAGAAGTGTTAAGCACGCCAGATGGCGTGCGTATGGAGAAAGCGGGTGGCCAGCGCTGGTTGGTTGTTGATGCGCCTGCTGAGAAGGTGTGGCCCGTGGTGCGTGAATTTTGGTTAGATCAAGGTTTTGCAGTTCGAGTTGAAGATGCACAGACAGGTGTGATAGAAACTGAATGGGTGCGTTCTGATGATATTAATGTGGAAGAAGATACCCGTGGCTATGGTGAGCGGTTTGATAAGTGGATGGATAAGCTTTCTGGCTTGGCGGATAGACGTAAATTTCGCACACGTTTAGAACGCGGGGAGATAAAAGCGACGACAGAGATTTATATGACGCATCGTACTGTCGCTGGCACACCTGATGATGGAAAAGTAAAAATTCAAACACAGTTGGGTGAGATTGACACAGGCTATCGTGCTGATAAAACCGATAAAACAATTAAGCTTGATGAGTATGAACGAGATTTAGATGCTGAGTTATTACGCCGCTTAATGATTAAGCTGGGTGTGGCAGAGGAGCAAGCAAAAAAAATTGCCAACAATCCTGTGACAGAAAAACGGGCTGAAGTGGTCAAAGAGGCAGATCAAAGTGTTACGCTTCAATTGAGAGATAGTTATGATCGCGGCTGGCGTCGTGTTGGTTTGGCATTGGACCGTATTGGATTTGTGGTAGAGGACAAAAATCGTGCTGAGGGAGTATTCTATGTGCGATATGCCGATATTGATATTGTTGATACTCCTAAAAAGAAAAAAGGTTTATTTGAAACGTTAGCATTTTGGGATGATGGTGAAGAGGAGATAGAGAATAAATCCAAGTCCAAAGAAGAAGATACTATCGTGGATAAGCTGAAGTTTTGGAAGGGTAAAGATGAGAAAACGGACCCATCTAAAAAGTACAGAATTAAAGTGTCTGCGATTGAAACTGGCACTAGGGTGAATATGGTTGATAGTGAAGGGAATACGGATGCCGGAGCGACGGCGAACCAAATTATTTCTTTATTATATGATCAATTGAAATAACACGACTGATGCGATTTGCTTCGCTAGGCAGCGGTAGTGCTGGCAATAGCATGGTGATAGAGCAAGCGTCTACGCGCCTGCTCTTAGATTGTGGTTTTAGTGTGAAAGAAACGCTGGCACGCCTTGCCAATCTTGCATTAACGCCGGAATCACTGACGGCTATTCTCGTGACGCATGAACATGATGATCATGCTAAAGGCGCCTTTAAGTTGGCGGAAAAGTTTGATATCCCCGTTTGGTTGTCACACGGTACGCGGGTTATGACCGAACGCTATCACCCAAAAGCCGCTAGTCTGAACATCATTGAAGTTGATATCCACACGACTTTCAGTATTGATGATGTAGAAGTCTCCCCTTACCCAGTGCCACATGATGCGCGTGAGCCATCACAATTCACGTTTAGTGACGGACAGCATAAGTTGGGAGTGCTAACTGATGTGGGTGGTACTACGCCACATATTGAAGCCATGCTAAGTGGTAGCGATGCCTTGGTCTTAGAGTGCAATCATGATGTGACTATGCTACGACAAGGCCCTTATCATCATGCATTGAAAAAGCGAGTAGGTGGCCATCTAGGTCATTTAGATAATACGAGTTCTGCAAGCCTATTAGCGCGACTGGATAATACAAAATTAAAGCATATTGTCGCGGCGCATTTAAGTGCTAAAAACAACACGCAAGCACTGGCTAAACAAGCATTAAGTGAAGTGTTAAATTGTGATGCTGACTGGGTGGGTGTTGCCACTCAAACAAGTGGTTTTAATTGGCGCTCTCTTTAAGACGATAGTAAAGCTTAAAGCTGAGCTGATAAAAAAAAGCCGACGAGTAAGTCGGCTTTTAATTGTATGCTACCCAGAGACTTAGCTTGATTATTCCGCTGGTGCAGCTTCTGTATCAGCCTCTTCAACAGTTGCAGTCACTTGCTCTGTCATTTCTTCAACTGCAGCTGGCATTTCTTCTGTAACAGTTTCAGTTGTTTCGATCATTTCTTCAGGTGTTGCAGCCATTTCTTCAGCAGGTTTTTCACCACAGGCTGTTAAAGTCATTGCAATTAAAGTGGCTAACAGAGCAGAACGTATCATTTTATAATCCTTCAAAAAAATATTAAGTTTGGTAATGTTGTCGTCAGGTAATATTTCACATGTCGATTTTGATGATTTTAAAGCAATTAATGAAGAGAATGTAAATAACTTTTGATATTTTTTGTAAGGGAATTGTTACAAAAAAATAAGAGCCTAATCGACTCTTATCATCAGATTGCTACTTTGCGATAAACTAATGTTTTGGCGTCCAAAATTCGACGGCTCACATAGTCATGATTCTGCATGAAGCCACCAATATCCACCTATTCACCAAGAGAAACGCGGAGTAATAAAGAGAGTTCACCACCGAGCACATTGAGAAACTGACTGCTACTGTCATTTTGGGTTCTGTACGATTGATTTTTTTTTGACTGTTACTATTTGTGTTGATAGTGATTCTACGATTGACTCTCGCCACACCTAATTACAGTGTGATCATCTCGATATCGGACATACACTACATGCAAAATCAATTGATTTCGCATGCCAGTAGCCGCACCATCGATGCCAACCATGGGGATGATTGTGTGGAGTAAAAAAGTCAGTATCGTGCAAGATAATGGTGAGTTTAGTAAGGTCACTTTTATTTAAAAATGCGGTTAGTAAATCAAAGCGTTTAACACTGGCAAAATCACCAACCGAACAATCTTGGTCAAAAAAATAATAACTGCTCTTCCGCCTTTGCAATCACGACATCTATTGCCGTAGCATATTCACGCTCACCTAATAGGACAGTATTTTTTGGTAATTCAAGTTCACTCATGATTCATTCACCTAAT
>JBLIIL010000066.1:0-7656 GCA_047634755.1 Methylophilaceae bacterium | reverse complement strand
CGCGCTAAAGCACAAAAAGAAACAGACAGCGCCGTACCTAAAAACACGACTGAAATGAGTGCTGCAACGAAAGCTGAAATTGCCGAAACGGATTCGCGTAGAGCAGCGGCCGACTTAACTGAAGAAAAATCACCTACAACGAATGCTGATAAACAGGCTAAAATAGCTGTTGCTATTGCGCTGGCTAAAGCGCAAAAAGCAGATGTAAGTAAAGTGTCTGTCAGTGGCAGTGACAAGACAACTAAACCAACAGTCGACGCGGATAAGAAAGCCAAAATTGATGCAGCGATTAAACGAGCCAAAGCAGCAAAGGCTGAGGATGAGGCTAAGAAAGAAAAAATGAGTGGCAATAATGATGGGCAGCTCATGGCAGATGCAGAGAAACAGGCAAAAATTGATGCAGCCATCAAACGCGCTAAAGCAGCGAAATCCGCCGTATTAGCCGCCAAAAATAAAGAAGATAACTAAGCAAAGTAAGGAAAGGATTTAATTGAACCGTTCCCCTTACATTACCAATGCACCAAGTGTTAGCAGCATTATGCTTAAAGTGCTATTAGCACTGCTGCCTGGCATTTTTGTCTATGCATGGTTGTATGGTGGTGGTATTTTAATCACCTTGGTATTAGCAACCGCCACTGCGCTAGCGACTGAAGCGCTCATGCTCAAGCTCCGCGGGCGCCCATTGCAGCCATTTTTATCTGACTACAGTGCAGTCATTACGGCCTGGTTATTAGCGTTAGCAATTCCACCACTCGCCCCTTGGTGGTTGATTGTCGTTGGCGTTGCATTTGCCATCATCATTGCGAAACAGCTGTACGGCGGACTGGGTTACAACCCATTTAACCCTGCCATGGTTGGTTATGCCGTATTGTTGATTTCATTTCCTGTCATCATGACAAAATGGCCTGCGGCATTAAACCTTGCAGAAACAAAGCTGAGTTTTATGGATCAATTCCATTACATTTTCAGTCATGCATTACCAGCGAATATCAGCATGGATGCGGTGACATCAGCCACGCCATTAGATTATCTAAAAACGCAGCTCAAGCTTAACCAGAGCATGGATGCCATTCAAGCAGCGCCTATCTTTGGTGTATTTGGTGCCAAAGGGACTGAGTTTGTCGCTCTGGCTTATTTAGCTGGCGGAGCATTCTTATGGCAGCAACGCATTATCACTTGGCATTTACCCACTGCCTTTTTAGGGGCGATTGCAGCCATGGCTGGCCTTTTTTGGGTCATTGACCCATCACAGTTTGCGAACCCTGTGTTTCACTTATTTAGTGGTGCGAGCATATTCGCGGCATTCTTTATTTTGACTGACCCGATCAGCGGCCCAACCACGCCTAAAGGCAAGCTCTACTTTGCTGCGGGCGTGGGCGTGATTACCTATTTGATTCGCGTGTATGGTGGTTATCCTGACGGCGTCGCATTTGCCGTTATCTTTATGAATATTTGCGTACCGTTGATTGATATGTATACGCAACCGCGTGTATTTGGATATAAGAAATAAGGTGCTAGTAACCATACTTAAACACACCATCAAAACCGCCATTACTTTGGTCGCGTTTGCTTTTGCGTTCACCTTATTAATGACAGTCGTGTACCAAGTAACGAAAGCACCGATTGCTGAAAGTGAAGCCGCGGCGCGTATTGCCTTATTCCAGCAGGTCATTCCACACGATCGCTATGATAATGCCGTGTTAAACGATACCGTCAACATTGAACCGAGTAAGCTGTTGGGCAATAAAAAAACAAGCGCTGCCAATATTGCACGGATGAACGGTGAACCAGTTGCTATAATTTTAGAAGCCATCGCGCATGGTGGTTATAATGGCGATATTAAGTTACTAGTTGCGATTGACAGTTCTGGCATTATTTCAGGTGTACGAGTCATCAAGCATACGGAAACCCCAGGCTTGGGCGATTATATTGACATAGCCAAATCACAATGGATTAAACTATTTGATACCGAATCACTCACAAAGACAAGTAGTGCCAATTGGGCTGTAACAAAAGATGGCGGCACTTTTGATTACATGGCTGGTGCGACTATCACACCGCGCGCAGTGATTAAAGCGGTGCATAAAGCGTTACAATATTTTGAAGCAAACAAAACAGTCTTATTCAAAGAGACCGTAAAAGAATACGAGACAGCAAACAAGGTTGGTGAAAATGGGACAATTTAAAGATATTACCGAAAATGGCATATGGAAACAAAACCCAGGTGTAGTGCAATTACTTGGCTTGTGCCCAACGCTGGCTGTGACGACCACAGTAGTCAATGGTGTTAGTCTAGGCTTGGCAACAGCAGTCGTGATGGCTGCAGCAAGTGGTGCTGTATCTCCCGTGCGTAAGTTTGTACCAAATGAAATTCGCCTACCTGTCTTTATCTTAGTGATTGCGGCCTTAGTGACCGTGATTGATTTACTCATCCATGCCTATGCATTACCGCTTCATAAAGTGCTCGGCATTTTCATTCCGCTCATTGTGGTCAACTGCATCGTTTTGGGTAGAGTCGATGCATTCGCGGCAAAAAATCCGCCTGCACAAGCCATATGGGATGGCTTTATCATGGGTATTGGCCTCACCATTGTATTGGCATTACTGGGTGCGATGCGCGAAGTATTAGGTAAAGGCACCTTATTGTCAGGCTTGGATTTAGCCTTAGGAGAAAACTTTAAGCATGTAGTGCTAACAGTCATTCCTGACTATCAAGGCTTTTTACTTGCAGCCTTACCACCGGGTGCATTTCTTGGCTTAGCCTTTTTAATTGCTGCACATAATTGGGCTGAACAACGTAAGACCAATAAAAAGCCAACAGCAACGCCCCCAGCAAGCGAATCACTCAAGCCAGCGCATTAATTAGCGGCAACTCGCCATGAATGCTGATAAACGATTTCAAATCTTTGAACGCTTAAACAAGGCAATTCCAGAACCAACTACCGAGCTTGAGCACAATTCAATTTTCGAGCTGCTCATTGCCGTCATTTTATCAGCACAAGCGACGGATAAAGGAGTCAATATCGCGACCAGCAAACTGTATGCAGCCGCCAATACACCACAAGCCATATACGACTTGGGAATCGAAGGTTTAGAGCGTTACATTAAAACCATCGGATTGTATCACGCAAAGGCCAAAAATGTCATTGCCACCTGCCACATGCTCGTGACGCAACATAATAGTGAAGTGCCCAATACACGCGAAGCATTAGAAGCATTACCCGGTGTTGGTCGAAAAACGGCGAATGTCATCTTAAATACCGCATTCGGCCAACCGACAATTGCGGTAGACACCCACTTATTTAGGCTTGGCAATCGCACTAAATTAGCGACAGGTAAAAACGTGTTAGCTGTTGAACAGAGATACTTAAAAACCATTCCCAAACAGTTTATGCAAGATGCTCATCATTTACTCATTTTGCATGGCCGCTACACGTGCACGGCACGCAACCCAAAGTGTGGCGAGTGTTGCATCGTCGATTTATGTGAATACAAAGACAAAGTGATTCCCACGCCACATCTGATGGCAGGTGAAACATGAGTATCGCCACGGGTCTAGCAACAAGCAAGGAAGCAACACCAAAACTTGCCAAGCTCGCCGTGATTCGTGCCATGGAAAAAACAGGTATCAACACACCTAGCGCGATTTTACTTTTTTAACTTCAGAATTTGCTAAGAGCCCTGAAGCAGCGATTAAAGCTACGGCAAAAGCGGCGGCTTGCACACAAGTTATCGGTTTCTCTCCCCCTGGGATGTTTGCTGAATAAGATTGGATACTCGACAGCTCCGCCGCAGCTGCTATGGTGTTTAGTGACACAGTAACACTTTCTGTGACTGAAAAAGAAGCGGGTTCTTTGTTGTTATTAACGTTTGCAGCTCCTAATGCAATCAACAGTACTTGGCTAAACCATCCATTACACCAGCCTACACCTCGCTTTGACAGCGTTTCTGGCGATGCCGCTGGCCAAGGTGCATTTTCTATTTGGCAAAATGGTAAGAATGCGAGCAAGGTTATTGAGAATTCACTATTCAAAAAGCGACTAATGCATTTAAGGCCTCTCATGGTTTGAAAGTCATTTCTGAACCAAAGAGAATTGGCAGTGTGAAGCAGTACCAACTATTATCGATTGATGGTATTAAAGCGGTGGCCGGCTTAAATGCCGGATGGGACAAACTAAGCAACCAGCACCATCAGCCACTTCGCCATCAACCGGTTGCCATTTATACTAAAGACAGAGAATCTATTACAGAATAAGATAATTGCCATGTTGCAACGATTTTCAAGAGTGATGATGACGATGGCGCAGTAACACTCAGCAAGGCTCTAGAAACGGGCGACTGGTTGAGTTGGCCGTTGAGAAACGTCAACACTGCGCAAGTAGACATGGTAAAAACGGCGAGTAAACTAAAGCTATCCTTAATAGCATATCCTAGCTTTGCTATGCTATTCTCATACCTAGGTCGTGAGTCATCGTTTTACATCGGTAGCGATCAAGATTTAGAGTTGGTTAAAACATTGTTCCCAGGATTGTCAATTATTGGTTTTTATGGGAATGGTGAAATAGCGCCAGTTACAGGAAGAAATGAAATATTAGATCATTTGACAGTGCTTAACTTATTCGCATAGTTCATTTTAGAAAACAAGATAATTAAAGGTATAGAACCAATAGATTTATAAATTATGAGCTTATTCAACCCATCACGCGACGAAGTACGCGATTTCTTTTTTACTAGCTGGGCTAAATTCCAGCAACAGCAGCCGCTTACCAATTTAGAAAAAATTGCAGTTAACGTGATGCAAATACATCCTGAATATCACTCTATTTTAGATAAGCCTGAGCAATATAAACAGCAAGCCTACTTTCCCGAACAAGGTGAAACCAACCCTTTTTTGCACATGAGTTTACACTTATCAATCTTAGAGCAAATTGGTATTAATCAGCCAACCGGTATTACAACGATTTATGAATCCTTAAAAACCAAACATCAAGAGGAACATTCAGCACAGCATGATGTCCTGGATTGCTTGGGAGAGACCCTTTGGCTGGCACAACAGAATAAAACTGGACTGGACAGCGCTCATTATCTAGAATTGCTTCATAACAAGGTTGGCAAAACCACACAATGACAACCAAAGACAACTCTAAAGACGAGATTAAAAACCATGCCCATGATTGGCTAAATAAACATGGCGATTATCTTTATCGTTTCGCCCTAGCGCGTTTACGAGACCAACACCAAGCAGAAGATGTGGTACAAGAAACGTTTATGGCGGCGATTAAAAGTGATACCTTTACTGCACAGTCATCGCCGCGTACTTGGTTAACCGGCATACTCAAACATAAAATTATCGACCTAATGCGCAAAGGAAACCGTGAAATAAACGCTTCCGACTTGATGTCTGACAAAGATGCCAATATGGATGAGTTCTTTGATAAGGCAGGCCACTGGGCCGAAGAAATCAAAGATTGGAACATGCCAGAAAGCGCATTAGAGCAACAACAATTTTTAAAAGCATTACAAAACTGTCTAGATAAAATTCCCAGCAAACTTGCCACTTTATTTATGATGCGCGACGTACAAGAAGCCGATAATAAAGAAATTTGTAAGGAACTCGACATTAGCCCGACCAATGCTTGGGTGATGTTATATAGAGCCCGTATGGGTATTCGGAAATGTTTAGAAATTAATTGGATAGGTCATTAACGTAATGATGAATTGCAAACAAGTGAGTCAACTAGTATCTCAGGGTTTAGACAAAAAAATGTCTATCCGCGATCGCTTTGCGCTTAAATTTCATTTATTCCTATGCAAATATTGCTCGCGGTTTAGTCAGCAGTTGAAATACTTAAACGTTGCTTTTAGCAAGATGGGAAAATCAATTGAAGACGATAACAACATTACATTACCCACTGAAACAAAAAACAGAATCTTTAAATCATTAGAATCTGAAGTTTAACCAGTATTTTATTTGTAACAATACTTTTTACATTACATTAAAGGAAATTATCATGAGTATGTCTAAAAAATCAATCGCACTAGCAGTCGGTGGCGCTTTCGCATTAACATTGGGTGCAGCATCGATTGCAGCTACAAGCAACCCTTTTGAAATTAAAACACTTTCTAGTGGCTACCAAGTTGCAGATAATCACGCTGAGAAAGGCGTTGATGGCAAATGTGGTGAAGGTAAATGTGGTGCTGAAAAAGCTAAAAAAATGAAAGATGGAAAATGTGGTGCTGAGAAAGTGAAAGATGGCAAATGTGGTGAAGGTAAATGTGGCGCTGAGAAAGCTAAAGAAGGTAGCTGTGGTAAATAATTTAGTCTAGTTTCTACTAGCTAAACGCAACTGACTATGTCTTTATTATCAGACATCAATGGCGTTGGTTTGGGGCTAAAGCGCGAGCTGATTCCTCAAATTCAACGCCATTTTCAACATGATTCTAATCGATCAGCGCCTGATGACCTCATCAGCAATATCGACTTTGTTGAAATCGCACCAGAAAACTGGATAGGTGCAGGCGGAAAATATGCTGAGCAACTCGCTTGGTTTGTCGAACGTTACCCAATAGTATGCCACGGCCTCTGCTTATCCCTGGGTGGGCCAGACCCACTAAATACCAAATTTTTGAAGCAGGTTAAACAATTTTTATCTGCCAATAAAATAACGCTCTATACCGAGCATTTAAGCTATTGCAGCGACTTTTACAAAGGCAAACCTGGCTATCTATATGATTTGCTCCCAATACCGTTTACTGAAGAAGCCGTTCATTACGTAGCTGACCGTATTAAACAAACACAAGATATTTTAGGTCAACGTATCGCGGTCGAAAATGCATCCTTTTACTTAAAAGCTCCCATTGCCACTATGAATGAACTAACGTTCTTAAATGCTGTGCTGACTGAAGCTGATTGCTGGTTGCATTTGGATATTAACAATATCTACGTCAATAGCATCAACTTTGGTTTTGATGCCAGTGCATTTTTAAAAGGTGTGCCATCAGAACGTATTGTTTACAGTCATGTAGCTGGTCATTACCAACAAAAACCTGACTTACTGATTGATACGCATGGTAGTGATGTCATTGACCCTGTGTGGGCGTTACTAGCAGAAGCCTATGCTTTGTTCGGCACTTTCCCAACACTACTAGAACGCGATAGCAATATTCCACCATTGGATACGCTGATCAAAGAAGTAGATACAATTGCAAAGCTACAAGCAGATGCGGCTAGTGTTAAGCGGCTCAGCGGTGGCTTAGTTTAAAAACACTATGTTAGATTTCCAACAATACCAACAGGCTTTCACCGCACATATTCGCGACCCAAAAAACAATGAGAAACCAAACAATGTTGATGAAGAACGTATGGCAGTCTATCGCGAGGGCGTTTATAACAATATATTTGAATCCGCCTCAGTCTGTTTCCCTGTGTGCCAAGAAACCGTTGGTGCAGATGATTGGGATGCCACAGTCAGGCTATTTGTTGCCACCCATCATGCTAGTTCACCGATATTTAGAGAAATACCAAAAGAACTCGTTACATTCTTAGAAACTAACACTGACACCCCAGACTACATCAAACAACTCGCACACTATGAATGGGTAGAACTAGCTGTTGGTGGAATGCAAGCTAAAGCACCTGTATTGAGTGAAGATGTA
>JBLIIL010000065.1:0-7822 GCA_047634755.1 Methylophilaceae bacterium | reverse complement strand
AATAATATCAGGGGCACGTTGCTTCTCGCACAAGAGGGCATTAACGGCACTGTGTCTGGCACTCGCCAAACCATTGATGCATTGCTTGGATGGTTAAACGCTGATGAGCGGCTTAAACCTATATCAGTGAAAGAATCCCTTGATGAAACACAGCCTTTTCATCGCACCAAAGTTAAGCTCAAAAAAGAGATTGTGACTATGGGGGTCGAAGGTATTGACCCTATTAAAACAGTGGGTACTTACGTTAAGCCTGCTGATTGGAATGCGTTGATTTCCGACCCTGATGTGTTGCTGATTGATACTCGTAACGATTATGAAATTGAAATTGGTACGTTTAAGTATGCGGTCAATCCAAACACAGAATCTTTTCGTGAGTTTCCTCAATACGTAAAAGATAATCTTGACCCAGCCAAAAACAAAAAAGTCGCAATGTTTTGCACTGGTGGGATCCGTTGTGAAAAATCTACCGCGTATCTAAAAGAGCAGGGGTTTGATGAGGTGTATCACCTTGAGGGTGGCATTCTTAAGTATTTAGAAGATGTACCTAAAGACAACACATTATGGGAAGGCGACTGTTTTGTGTTTGATAACCGCGTGGCGGTGAATCACGATTTAGAAAAAAGCCATTATGACCAATGTTATGCGTGCCGCCTGCCTATCACCGAGCAAGACAAACAAAGTGACGTATTTGAAGCAGGCGTGAGTTGTCCCAAGTGTCACGGTAAACATAGTGAAGAGCAGCTTGCAAGGTTCAGAGAGCGCGAAAAACAAGTGAGTTTAGCCCTTGAGCGTAATGAAGAACATCTAGGTTTAGAAGCGCGTAAGGCCATCAAGTTAAGACGTCAACAAAAGGCTGCGGGTCGACGTGCACAGCGCACTGCTATGGGGAAAAGTAATGGTTGATCGACTTGAAAATGAATGACTCATTTGACAGTGATATTAATAGAATATAGACACTGGCTTGTCATAAGCGTTAGACTTAGCCCATTAAAATAAAACTTGAAGAAGTTGAATAGATTATGTCTGAGAATGCCTCTGAAAAAGCATTAGACCCTAAAAAAATTGCAGAAGCTCGCAAAGAGTTTGATTTCTTTGATGTTGACGGCAGCGGCACAATAGGCTTAAGAGAGTTTATTGAGTTGTTGACGGTGTTATCGCCCAAAACCAAGGCCAGTCATGTTCAAGAAGGTTTTAGTTTAATCGATAAAAACAACGACGGCTCTATCGACTTTGAAGAATTTTTAGAATGGTGGCAACAATCTTGGTGGGAATACTAACGCTAGTCGTTGGTCACATTTAATATTAAAGGCTTCAAATTTTGAAGCCTTTTTTTTGTCATCAATTCTTTTCTGAATGGTTTATGTTTGGCGTTTTATCCCCATAACAAATGAGAGATTTATGATGTTTATTCTTTTAACATTGATTAACTTTATTTAAACGGGAAACCATAATATGACAGATGCAACTTACGTTCCTCCTAAAGTTTGGACCTGGGACGCCGAAAGTGGCGGTAAATTTGCCAATATCAACCGACCTATTGCGGGTGCAACCCACGATAAAGTGTTGCCAAAAGGTAAACATCCTATGCAATTACATTCCTTGGCGACGCCTAATGGCGTAAAAGTCACGGTGATGTTAGAAGAGTTGTTAGCGGCTGGTTTTACTGGAGCTGAATATGATGCTTTTATTGTTAACATCATGGAAGGTGAGCAGTTTGGCAGTGGGTTTGTGGATATAAATCCTAATTCAAAAATACCTGCTTTGATGGACAACAGCACTAATCCACCTACTCGTGTATTTGAGTCAGGGTCAATTTTGTTGTATTTGGCAGAAAAATTTAATGCATTTTTACCCAGCGATCCAGCGAAAAAAGCTGAATGTATGTCTTGGTTGTTTTGGCAAATGGGCAGTGCGCCAATGTTAGGAGGTGGATTCGGCCACTTTTATGCTTACGCACCAGAAAAGTACCAATACCCCATTGATCGCTATGCGATGGAAGTGAAACGTCAACTTGATGTGCTCAATATTCAGTTAGCAGATAAACAATTTATTTGTGGTGACGAATACACTATTGCTGATATGGCTATCTGGGCATGGTACGGCGCTATGGTACTTGGCAAGTTATATGAAGCGGCTGAGTTTTTAGATGTTGAGTCATATACACATTTACTACGCTGGGCTAAAAAGATTGATGCCAGAGACGCTGTGAAACGCGGTAAAATGGTGAATCGCAGTTGGGGCCAGCCTGAAGGTCAATTACGCCAGCGCAATGATGCCAGCGATTTTGAGAACAAGACGCAAGATAAGCTCGAACCTTCGGAATAAAGTCTTATTCTTGTTTTGAATATACGCGTCGAAAATTAGTTTACATGCACCTTCAGGGTGCATGTTTGTTCTATCTTGGGATATTCCCACCCTCCATTATTTATTCAACCCTAATAAACACGGGTTACTGCTTATTGGCTTGAAGCTTGCAATGTATTAAGTGAGTCAAGGTCAATGATGACCTAACAATAAAAGATTCAACGGATAACGGCGTCCATTAACTTATTAGATAATTCTAATGAGCTAATGAACGCTTTTTTTTGGCTCTAAAAACGTGAATAACGTTAATAACAATAATCACTATAAGAGAAAAAAACGATGTCATATTTAGAACCAAAAGAGTTCGCTACTAAAATGGTGGATGCGGGTGAACAGAAAATTTTTATGTCCACTAAAGATACGTTAATTAGAGCATTTATGGCGGGCGCCATCCTTGCGCTGGCTGCATTTTTTGCTATCACAGTCATCGTAAAAACAGGTAGTCCTATATTGGGGGCTGTACTTTTCCCGGTTGGGTTTATCATGCTGTATTTGATGAAGTATGACTTATTAACCGGTGTGTTTACGCTAGTGCCTCTTGCCGTTATCGACAAAAGACCAGGCTGTACAGTAAGGGGCATGCTTAGGAACTGGGGACTAGTGTTCTGTGGAAACTTTGCAGGCGCACTCACCACTGCATTCTTTGCTTCTTTCATACTGACTTATGGTTATCAGATTGATGGCGGTATGATTGCTGAAAAAGTCGCCTCAATTGGTGAATCAAGAACATTGGGTTATAAAGAGCAAGGTATTGGGGGCTGGTTTACTATCTTTATCCGCGGCATGTTATGCAACTGGATGGTATCTATGGGGGTAGTAGGTGCTATGATTTCTACTTCTGCAGGGGCTAAAATGGCAGCAATGTGGATGCCTATCATGCTGTTCTTCTTCATGGTGTTTGAGCATTCAATTGTTAATATGTTTCTTTTCCCGTTCTCTATGATCATGGGGGGAGAATTCGCTATCTCTGATTACTTATTATGGAATGAAATCCCCACTGTATTAGGTAACTTAGTGGGTGGTTTCTTATTAGTAGGCTTACCCATTTATTACACTCACGTGCGTGAGAGTAAAACCCGTACCGCTTAAGTTCCCTTTGGGTATTTGCTGTCGCAGGTAATGTTCACTAACGCATAACCTGTCGTCAGCAAAAGATTAAATTTTAATATTAAGAGAGTTATGTAATGAATCGCAATGAAGTAACAGAATTAATCGTGCTACAAAAACAACTTAAAAACCTCAGTTGGCCACAACTTGCTGAGGCCGTGGGTCAAAGCAAAGAATGGACAACTGCTGCTCTTTTAGGGCAAATGACGTTGAACGCTGAGCAGGCCAAGTCAGTGGGCGATTTACTAGACTTACCCGACGCCGCTATCGCGCAATTGCAAATCGTACCTTATAAAGGGTCATTGCCAACAATTGTACCGACTGATCCGCTGATTTACCGTTTCTATGAACTGATCAGTGTCTATGGATCTACGTTCAAAGCTTTGATCAACGAAGAGTTTGGTGATGGCATTATGAGTGCGATTGATTTTGACATGGACCTGAGCCGCAAAGAAGATCCTAAAGGTGACAGAGTAAAAATCACTATGACAGGTAAATTTTTACCTTTTAAAAGTTACTAGTTTCTAGTTATTAAATCCTAGCTCATTTTTAACAAGGACCACACTACATGTCTGACGCTTTAGCTATATCGGTTGGACAATATTCTGACAAGGGTCGAAAAGACATCAATCAGGACTTTCATGGCGTGTTGGTACCCAAAGAGCCGGTTTTATCTACCAAAGGCATCGCAATTGCGATTGCCGATGGTATAAGCAGCAGCGAAGTGAGTCATATTGCCAGTGAAGCCTCGGTAAGAGGTTTGCTGGATGATTATTTTTGTACCTCCGAAACCTGGTCAGTGAAAAAATCCGCTGATCAGGTGCTCACCGCCAGCAATTCTTGGCTGCACTCACAAAGCCAAAAAAGTGAACACCGATTTGATAAAAACAAAGGTTATGTATGCACCTTAAGTGCAATGATTATCAAATCAACCACTGCATACATATTCCATTTGGGTGATAGCCGAATTTACCGTTTACGTAAAGAAGAGCTAACGCAGCTTACCGATGATCATCGCACCTGGGTTTCTAGTGAAAAAAGTTACCTAAGCCGTGCAATGGGCATATACCCACATTTAGACTATGACTATCAATCTTTGGTTATCGAACAAGGTGATATCTTTATATTTGTAACTGATGGCGTGTATGAACATGTGAGCAGTGATTTTATGATAGCTGCTGTAAGTGATGAGTTAATCGATATAAATGATGCGGCCAAAATTTTGGTAGACACCGCTTATAAGTTGGGAAGTACTGACAATCTTACTGCTCAAGTTGTGCGCATTGACTCAGTACCTAGCCAAGATATAAACGAAAGAGTGCAACAACTGACTGCGTTGCCTTTTCCGCCTATTTTAGACGTGCGAGCTAATTTTGACGGTTTTAAAATTGTCCGAAACTTACATGCGACTAGCCGCAGTCATGTGTATTTGGCTAAAGACAATGAGACACCATCAAGTTCACCTATTGTCATTAAAACCCCCTCTGTTGACCTGCAAGAAGAACCCGCTTACCTAGAACGGTTTCTGATGGAAGAATGGATTGCAAAAAGGATTAGCAGCGCCCATGTGCTTAAACCATGTGAGCTAAAACGCAAACGACACTATTTGTATACCGCCTTTGAATTTATCGATGGGCAAACGCTGACTCAATGGATGATAGATAACCCAAAACCGAGTTTGCAAAGCGTTCGTGAAATTGTCGGGCAAATTGCCAAGGGGTTACAAGCGTTTCACCGATTAGAAATGTTACACCAAGACATACGTCCCGAAAATATCATGATAGACACATCAGGCGTGGTCAAGATTATCGATTTTGGCTCAACCAAAGTGGCCGGTTTAATGGAGATGACTCAGTCTATCGAGCATCAAAATATATTAGGCACCGCTCAATACACCGCACCTGAATATTTTTTAGGTGAAGTGGGAGCACCGCGTTCAGACTTGTTTTCATTAGCGGTGATCACCTATCAAATGTTAACAGGTAAATTGCCTTATGGGGCCGAAGTATCTAGATCCAGAACTAAATCGGCACAAAATAAACTGCGTTATCACACCGCGTTACATGATGATCGCGAAGTCCCCGCCTGGGTAGATGACACACTCAAACATGCGTTGCATCCCAACCCTTATAAACGTTACCAAGAGCTATCAGAGTTTATCTATGATTTAAGCCAACCAAGCAAAACCTTTTTAAGTAAAACTAAAGCACCATTATTGGAGCGAGACCCCGTGGTGTTTTGGCAAAGTGTAAGTGTGATTTTAGTGCTGGTGATTGTTTACTTACTTTCGAAGTAACATGGCTTTAAATTTAGAACATAAGAAGCCCATTCAAGCGTTATTTACAGTGAAATATGGGCTTTTTATGTTGTTGTTTTAGTGCTTAGCTGCGTATTCTTCGTTAGCTTTCCAAACACGCATAAAGTTACCGCTAAGGATTTGGATAATATGCGCATCATTATAGCCGCGGTTTATCAAACCTTGTATTAGGTTGGGATAAGTCGACACGTCTTTTAGATCGGTAGGTAAAGAATCACCCACTCCGTCATAATCAGAACCAATGCCAACATGGTCAATACCAATCAGTTTTACTACATGGTCAATATGATCTAATACGCTGTCTAATGTGGCATAAGGTAATGGGTTTTCTTCAGCAAATTGGTCGCGAAAGTGTTTATATTCCTCGCTGTCTTTTCCGAATTTTTCTTCCGCCGCTTTTTGTCCTGCACTGCGCTTTTTACTCCAAGCATTGGCACGTTTGGTGACGAAGGTTGAACCAAAGTTAATTTGGATCACACCACCATTTTTGCCCAGTGCTTTGATCATATCGTCGTCCATGTTGCGCTCGAAGCCAGGTGTAAACGCTCGCAATGAAGAGTGTGAGGCAATAACGGGGGTTTGACTTATTTCAAGAGCTTGATAAAAAGCCGCATCAGAGACATGGGAAATATCAATTAACACGCCTACTTTATTCATCTCGGCTACCAATTCTTTACCAAAAGGGCTCAGGCCTTTCCACTTGCGGCGCAAGTCGTAAGATGAATCCGATATGTGGTTAGCCATTGAATGAGCCAGTGTAATGTAACGAATACCCCGTTCATAAAAGTGTTTTAAATTGGCTAAGTCACCTTGAATAGGTGAACCATTTTCCATGCCCAGAGGCAATGAAATCAACCCTTGAGCAAATTGTTGTTCAACATCAGCGGTGCTGGTGGCAATGGCAAACTTGTCGGGTGCACGGCCCACTATCGCTTCAACATAATCAATCAGCTTGTCGGCTAATTTAGTCGAATTGGCCGAATTGTCTAAACTGGCTGGAATGTAAATCGACATAAAAGGTGCATTCAGTCCACCTTGTTTGGCGCGAGGGTAATCAAAATCACCATCTGCTGTGGCCTTGCTGACATCTACCCATTTTTTTTCAATGCGGTAAGGCACGTCGATATGGGAGTCAATAATGATGTTTTCTTGGGCCAGTTTGTGGGCTTTATCGCTGACTGTGATGGCTAAAACAGAACTAACATACAATGTACTGATGGCGAATATTGCGCCGAATTTAAGTGTTTTATTCACAATAATAGTTTCCCGCTATTTAATAATCTCACGACCGATCTATTTCTATAGATTTGCTGGTCATAGTCTAAAGATGATTGTTGAGGACAATTCCCCTAATATGATTCTATAGGTTGACGAGATAAAGTGAAAGGGCCAGCAATATTGCTGGCTCTTTCATAGCTGTACATTAGATCTTGATTAGGTTAATTAACCTTAGTTAAATGGAAAATCAAGCTACTTTGTGGTGTTAGTAAAGGTAATTGCATACCCAGTTGCATCAACACTTCACCTGAAAACTGTTTGCCATCCACGTCGGGTAGATGGGTTTTAAAATTAAATACTGAGGCTTTAGGCCAGTAATCACCTGACTTTATTGGCCAGACAATATCTAATTGATATACCGCTTGTTTTTCTAGTCCAGCAAAATGGAATTGGTCGGGTAAAGACGCCGAACTACAAGCAATCAGGCTATAAGAAAACAGCGCTTCTGATTTATCTTGTGCGACTATGCCTAATCCATGCATATAGTCAGGCAATTCAAGCCGGAACAAATCACCGGAATGTACCAGTTGTCGGTGTTTTTTATACAGCTGAACCATTTCTTTTAACTCGACAGTTTCTTCGTCGGTTAATTCTCGCAAGTCCATTTCCATGCCCATATGACCAAACAGCGTAACGGACGCTCGCATCGCCATATTGATATTTCTATGGGTGATATGACAGTCTCTAGGGCCAACATGGGAGCCCATTAACTCAGCCGGGAAAAAGTACGAAAAACCTTTTTGGATTTTGAGTCTT
>JBLIIL010000064.1:0-7980 GCA_047634755.1 Methylophilaceae bacterium | reverse complement strand
GAATGTTATTATAACCGCGTGCGCAAACATTCAACAAACGACTGGGTTAGTCCAGTTAACTTTGAAGCAGCGTTTTACAAAAGTATTGAGGGGGTGCTTGTCTGATTTTATGACTAGGCTCACTATACCAATTATCACTTCTTAATAAAAATCCTAAAATTAACGCTGTTTATAGATTCAAAACATGTACATGGTCAATTAACATCCACGAGAAGGCTTTGCAATGCTTTTACATCAAGACACTCAACCCAACTTGCTTTTAGTTGGGTCTTCACTTGATCAGCATATCCCCAGGTCACCATCACAAAATCCATGTGATTATGGTCTGCCGCCAAGCCATCCTCATAACGATCACCGATATAAATAGCCTGTGCAGGATCGATTTGATAATCGTCCAGTATTCTAGCGACCATTAATGGCTTAGCAGCCAATGGCGGCACATACGTATCTAAAGCAAACACGCCTTTAAAGTAATACCCCCAATTTAAATGCTTCATTATCTTCCGGGTAGGAAGGTCACGTTTATTGGTTGCGATATAGAGTGTTGCCCCTGATTGGCTTAACGTATCAAGAAGCGCCTCAACACCTGGAAATACAGTGGATTCTTTATACCCCTCTGTATCATAATGCGCCTTAAATTTTGCGGCCAATTGCTGCAATAGCTCAGAGTCATCTTGCCCTGCAAGCATTCTTAAAGTTGGCATCAAAGGAGGGCCAACTACCTCTGAAGTAATGGTTTTACATGGTATTATTCCTAGACTAGCAAAAGCATAAATAAAGCTTTCTACAATACTGGCAGCTGAGTCAATTAGTGTGCCATCTAAGTCAAATATAATATGTTCGTTCATGTCGTATGCTTAAGATATTTAATTGCATTAAGAATATCATTCTTAAGCGTGGTTTTTAACGGCAACTCAAGCTTATTTACCAACAGCCACTCTAACAAAGTTGCAGATGCAGTAGGTGTCAAATTAGCAATATTAAGCCTCTACCTTTGTTTCCACTGTGTTTGATATTGCTGTATTTGCTTCAGTGAAAAAGCCTTCATATCTTGTTTATAGTGTTTTAATAGCTTTAGGCATGGCAATAAGGCCTTTTTAGTTATTCGTATACATTAAGTATTTTTTAAGCAGTAAAATTAAAGGTTATATATGATACTTATGTTAAAGCTTCTTGATCAGTGGCTTAAAGTAGACTTAGTAGTAACTGAGGACATTATAAAGCGCTTATACAAAGGTAGTCGCGCTTCTTACCTGAGCTGCATAGTCCTCGCAATCTTGTTTACATTATCCATTTTAACAACGAGTTTACCAGAGAAACCTGTCTATATTTGGATAGCACTCATCATTAGTACTTATATTTTACGTATTGTAATCAGCATTTATTACGAAGATAAACACCAAGAATTTCCCAGCATTTTTTGGTTAAAAATATACCGTATTGGAGTGACCATCACTGGAGTTTTATGGGCAAGCTCAATGTTCATATTCTTTCAACCTGAAGACCAAGTCAATCAATCTATCATTCTATTCACATTGACTGGAATATGTGCAGCAGCAGCTTTATCTTATGCAATTGATTATCTTGTATTTTCTGGGTTTGTACTACCGATCACATTAGCTATGTTTTCTCGGCTTGCTTTTGAGGGGTCCTACTTCTCTATTATCATGAGCTATATGGTCATCTTATTCATTATATTCATCTTAATTACAGCACGTAAAACCAATCAGGAATACGTTAAAAACTTAATGTTGGCTAATACTGCAATATTAGGAGAGGAGCGAGAAAGATCTTACAGCAATATGATGAGAATGATCGCCAATAATACTTCTCTAAATATCGTATTAGAAACCATTTTGCTTAACCTTGAAAAGCAATACCCTCAGATGCTAACCAGTATTCTGCTGTTAGATAATGATGGCAAACATCTTAACCATATGGCGGCTCCAAGTCTTCCTGCTTTTTATAGTGAGGCAATTGATGGCTTAGAAATTGGGGCCAAGATAAGAAGCTGCGGTGCTGCCACATTCATTGGTAGTCGTGTAAACGCGCAAGATATTTTAGATCACCCTAATTGGATTGATTACAAAGCGTTAGCAATACAAGCTGATTTAAGATCATGCTGGTCAGAACCCATTAAAAACTCAACTGGTAAAATATTAGGCTCATTTGCTATTTACCATCGAAAACCAACAACTCCGTCAGAAAAAGACATCCAACTCATCACACATAATGCAAGCATAGCAGGCATTGCCATTGAACTTGCCCGAAACTCTACAGAACACCGCTTAGCGGCATTATTTTATAAACATACTAATGAATCATTGACAGTAACAGATCACAACAAAATTATTATTGCAGTTAACCCTGCTTTTACAATGAGTAGGGGCTATACCGCTGAAGAAGCTATAGGTCAAAGCATCAATATATTAAACTCAAATCGGCACGACGATGCTTCCTATCGTGCGATGTACCAATCACTTGATACTACAGGCAAGTGGGAAGGAGAGCTTTGGGTCAATCGCAAGGATGGTAGTAGTCATTTCGAGTGGCTTAGGGTTAATACGATTTTTGATGATAATGGTAACGCACTCAATTTTGTTATCCTTGCTACTGACATCACAAAAAGGAAAGAGTCCGAAGATCTTATCTGGAAACAGGCTAATTTTGATGGCTTAACAGACCTACCTAACCGCATTAGGTTTCAAGATCGATTTAAACAAGAAATCAAAAAAGCAAAACGCTCCAACCTACCGCTGGCTTTACTATTTATCGACCTAGATGAGTTTAAAGAAGTAAATGATTCAATGGGGCATCAAATAGGAGATATTTTGCTTAAGGAAGTAGCTGAGCGTCTAATTAGTTGTGTGCGTGAATCTGATACGGTAGCACACCTTGAGTCGGTTGCAAGGATAGGTGGGGATGAATTTACCATTATATTAAGTGAATTAAAAGATATCAGTTGTGTTGAACGTATTGCGCAAGCCATCCTCAACAAAATTGCCAAGCCTTATCAACTCGGAGAAGATGTCGCTTACATTTCTGCCAGTATTGGCATTACATTATATCCAGATGACTCTGATGACATTAACACCTTGATTGCCAATGCAGATCAAGCAATGTATTCTGCGAAACTTACGGGTAAAAACCGTTTTAGTTATTTTACTAAATCAATGCAAGTGAATGTACAGAAACGTATGAAGCTCTCTAAGGACTTACATTGTGCCTTAGAGAAACAACAGTTTCATTTGGTTTACCAACCTATTGTTAATTTAAGGACCAATAAGATTCAGAAAGCGGAAGCACTCATTCGCTGGCAGCACCCTACAAAAGGCTTAGTTAGCCCAGCTGACTTTATTCCAATTGCTGAAAGGACGGGCCAAATTAATGAGATAGGTAACTGGGTATTTGTAGAAGCATTAACGCAAGTAACCGCATGGCGTGAGACCATTGACCCTAACTTTCAAATAAGCGTTAATAAATCGCCTATACAAATTTATAATGTAGCTGATAAAAATAAAAATAACTTTATTAACTGGGCGACATACATGAGCGAGCATAATTTGCCAGGTGATTGCATTGCTGTAGAAATTACTGAAGGTCTCCTCCTAGATTCTAATGTCGCTGTTCATAATCATCTTTTAGAGTTCCGTGACGCCGGTATTCAAGTGGCACTGGATGATTTTGGGACTGGCTACTCATCATTGTCCTACCTTAAAAAGTTCGATATTGACTACATTAAAATAGACCAATCTTTTGTGCAAAATATAGAGTTTGACTCAGATAATATGGTGTTATGCGAAGCTATTATTGTCATGGCGCATAAGCTTAAATTAAAAGTCATTGCTGAAGGTATAGAAACACAAGAACAACTTGATTTACTGAAGTTTGCTGGGTGTGACTTTGGTCAAGGTTACTTCTTTTCTAAACCCATATTACCTGAAGAGTTTGAGAAATTTACGACTTAAACAGTTACCGCCTGTTTTCATGAGTTTCTAAGCGATCTAGCTAAGCTAATATCTCAGCAATAGCTTGATTTAACTCAGACGGCACATGATCATCTAAATCCACCTGCATCAACATCGCCACTAATTCTTTAGACTCATGCACGAACACACCCCGCCTTGAGCAACCGCAATAATATGCTTTGCACTGGCACCACGCCCTTTTGCCAACACCCGTGCCGCAAACTCCGCAGATTTATAAGCTAGAGCGACTGCTTGCTGCTGTTGATGATTATCCATCTTGTGGAACTACCATGGTGTTGTTAAGTTTCAAACTTTCTATCGTTTGACTTTTACTCTCAATAGCGTTGACTAATAATGCGCTCTTGGTTTTTAATAGTTGTAAAGCTTTGGGCTGCTCCGCTAGAAACCCAATACGTATACGCCCATCATGGATGCTAATTTTTAGCTGTTACTTTACCTAAGTCCGGTAAGTGTAAGGTTAAGTCACTAGCAACAAATGATTGCTCACCATTATTTTCATGGAAATTTTTAGCACCATCATCCTGTTTTTTTTCACATAAACATCCCAATTCATCAACAGATTTGACCAAACTTCACCATGTCAAGTTAGACGTTGCTGTTCCAGAATATGCAACTGTTGTGGCAATAGTGTTTGCATCAGATAGTTTGGTTTATTTTGCGGCTCTTGCTTAATTTCAGCTAAGCTTCGATGTCCTTCGGCAAAATCTTTTAAGTGGGATTCATAAAATAAACCACTTTGGCTGATGGCCGCTTTAAGTTACCGTGAAACAAAACTTGGTAGATTTAGGGTTTGTGTAAGTACCGGTTGTGCTTAATATTTTTGTGACACACCAGGTGCTTCAGCTTGCTGTAAAGATTGATTAATCAGCTAAGTTGTTGCGTCACATGTGTGTGGTGCTCACTAATTTTTTCAGACCATTAGATGTCGCAAGATGTCCTGCTAAAGCAGCCTGTTGATGTGCTAAATTTGAAGCTCTAGATTCAAGTGTCTGTCAATACTGACAAAGGGCTTATCTTGTCAACAGGACTAACGCCTAATTGCGTACTTGATTTATCCATCGTTATTCCTACTCTACATACGCAGGTTTTGTACGGCCTGGTTATTCCGACTCTGCCCATTGAGCATACTATTTAACTTGAGCATCCAAGGTGCCATTAAGTCTCTAATTTCACGATCATTCGCCAGTATCAATTTGATGCTTTGTAATTTTCGCGCTTGCGCATCTTCGCTTAAAGGCTTTAATTCAGCATGGTCTTGAATCTGCTCGTTATAGTCCGCGCAGGTCACTTCATGCTCAGACAACTCATCCCAGTCATGGTTTCTGGCCGCAGCTAACATTTCGTTAGTCAGTTCTGCAACTGATTCATAAAGTGAGCATATATTTTCATAATTCATGATTAGACCTTTTCCATGTAAGCAATTTCATTTGCGCTAACAACTTCTTTTTTAAGTTCCTTTTTACAGCATCTGTTTTATTAATCGCATCCCATGCCCTCGCAGCTCTGTCAGCAACTTCACCACTTCATGGGTGGCCACTTCTAGATTTTCTATATTAGTTTTCACTAGCTGGTTGGTCATATAGGTATGCAAAGCATTAAGATTAATCGCAATCTCACCACCTACCTGATGATCAAAACTCATTTTCAAACCCGATTGGATAATACGGATCGCTTTATAAAGCGCAACAACCATACTTTTAAAATCAATATTCTTCACATAAGGAACAGCAATATTATAATACAGTATAGCGCCACCATATAACATGACAATCAACTCAACGGGATTGGCCGCATCAACACTTGATTCAATGCTCACTTTTTTATACTGATTTATATTTTACTGTGTACCGAACATATTTTTCCAATCATTCCTATTTATGAATCATTACCACCAAAAGCTTGGCTAAAAAATGTCTGCTGTGAACTCAATTTTGCCAACACTCTATTCAAGTTACTAAATTGCGCTGTATAGCGCTTTTCAAGGCTCTCTAAGCGTATTTCACTTAAGTCACCTTCATCTACGATATTACTAATTGCAGTGTCAATATTGCTTGTTTGTGTTGTCATCGTAATATTGATTCATGTCGAAGCCTAAGCATCTAATTTAGTTGCAAAACTATCCTCTGAGGTAAAGAGGTTAGCAAGGGCATCCAAATTACTATCAATCGCACTATTAAATAATGTACTATCCAATACCTATCCAACCCCAAGTTTAGTATTAATACCCACACTAGGCAGCGTGGCAAACACGCCCCTAGAAATAGTACCCCTGATAATCGATGTTAACTCACTAATCATTTGTCTGACTACTGGATCGCCAGCCAAAATACCAGCACCTGAAGCACCTGAAGCACCTGAACCATAAGAGGATAAGCTTTTTAAATCACTCCTCATGTTAACAACAATTTCACACTTGCGGATTGTTTAATTAAGGCTGCATACTTGTCAAGGTTGTGCTTTTGGTTTGCTTTTTTTACTGCACTGGCTTAATCCCCTCAACAGCTGGCTTAATCATATTGTCTGTTCGTTCTACCACAGATCACAGCCGTTGCTAGCCAAATCGACTTGCCAACCACCATACTTCCACTCATGGGCATTAATGCACAGCATCTGATGATGGGTAGAGACATTATGTCAGGCCAGAAGATATAGCGGGCCGCGCCATGATGCAATATCAAGAAAACTATGCATGGATGGAAGGTAATCAGTATGTCGTTCTCCGTGCGAATAAAGAACCGACTTACGCCACTTATGATAAACCAAATAAAAAATTGAATATAAGTGAAAAGCCTAGTGATGCGGAAGCCATGCAGTAAAGTGCATTAAGTCACGTATTGTTGCCTTCAGTCTTATATAGAAAACAACAGTATCATTTACCTAAATAGCATGACATAAGCGTCACAAACAAAAATGCCTAGTCATCTCTGACTAGGCTTTTATATTTTGGTAGGGACTGCTGGTGTCTCATTATAACTAGATAAATCAATGACTTATATTATAACAAGTGTTACATCTGTAATACTAAAGTGTAGTATATTCTATGCACAATCTTTTTGATCTTACATTGAGGATCCATTATGGGCCTAGTGATATCATTCTTAATATCAGCTCTTGAAGTGTTGTTCTTTCAACTTTTGATGGTTTTATCTGAGCCAGACCAATACGCAGTCCCAAGCCTTCTATAGCATCTAATAATAACTTGGCTGTATCATCAACACTGATTTGATCTCTCATTACATTCTCCGATATACCCTTTTTGATGGTGATAGTAAGAGCATCACAAAGATTTTGGCGATTTGATTCAAACTGTTCTGCAACAATGGGATTCCTTATTGACTCCGCAATAATATCGATTGTCAGGACAGCGTTCTCAAATACAGAAACATAGTCAAGGTAGTTATCAATAAATTTACTTATTGCAATGTAAGTGTCTTCATTGCTATTAAGCTCTTTGATGATAAGTTCAAGGTCTCTTTTATCAAGAGTTGCAATTTCAGCAATAAGTTCATGTTTGCTGGAAAAATGATTGTACATATTCCCTAGACTAACATTCGCCTCTTTTGCTATTTCACGTATGCCTGTTTTATGTATGCCATTCCTGATAAAGCATTCAATAGCCGTGTTTACTAGTAGGTTACGTCGTTCCGCTTTACTCTTTCCTCGTTTGTTCATACGTTTTTCACTTAGTAACTTGTGTGATTGTTAAGAAGTCTATATTATAATGAACATTCGTTCGTTCATAAATATTTATTTACAGGTCCTTTAATGACAATGCAAATGCAAATGCAAAAACACTGGCTCCTCTATTTCTTGCCAGAATCTAAAATGAGCAAAAAAACAGTAATTACTGAATTAGGTTTCCCCTATGCTAATTGATTACTTGGCATCTCTTTTTGAAACTCATCCAATTATGTTGATAGTAGCGTCACTATTTATCATCAACCTATGCATTACTGGTTTTGAAATCATTCTCGATATACTTACGGAAAAA
>JBLIIL010000063.1:0-8063 GCA_047634755.1 Methylophilaceae bacterium | reverse complement strand
AAACCTACTTCTTCCATCAGTTCACGATACATCGCCACTTCAGGGCTCTCTCCATGATCAATCCCGCCCTGTGGAAACTGCCAAGCATGCTCGTGAATACGCTTACCCCAAAACACTTTGTTTTGCGCATTACACACCACAATCCCTACATTCGGACGAAACCCGTCACTATCTAACATAACTACTACCTACTTAATATTTTATACCCTGATTTTTTCATACTTTAGGCTTGAATGAAAGCAGCGCGAACGATTTAACCTATAATATGTCTCATAAAGGAGTTGTCATGTATTTTACCCGCCACACATTTTTATATGTATTACTGCCTGTAATGTTAAGTGCTTGCACACCGACTAACCTTGCCTACATTACCAACCAAGGTGACAACACGGTCTCTGTGATTGATACCAAGCAACAAAAAGTCATTGACACCATTACCGTCGGTAAATCGCCTGTCGGCATTGCTAATGCAGCTGACTTGCACCGTGTGTTTGTGTCCAATGTAGAAGATCAAAACGTTACTGTCATTGATACGAATACAAACAAAGTAATTCACCATATTCCAGTCTTAGGCTCCCCTGTTGGCATTGCCGCCTCTCCCGATAACCAGACGCTGTATGTCGCGGATTGGTATAGCAATCGCATACTCGCCATTGACCCAATAACATATACTATTAAGCAAAAGGTAATTGTAGAAAAAGCACCGGCTGGTATTATCGTTAGCCCAGACAATCAGCGCCTATATATTGCCGCGCGCGACTCCAACGAGATAGTCATTTTAAACACGCAAGACCTCAGCACGCAGCAGCGCATCAAGGTTGGCAAACACCCTTTCGGGATCACACTTAGCATAGATGGCAGTATGCTTTACAGCGTAAACGTCTATGACAACACGGTAAGCCTTATCAACACCAATACATGGGAGCAATCCATATTAAGAGTAGATGATCATCCCTATTGCGCAGTTTCTAGCCCAGACAATCAAACACTGTATGTCACCAACACACTCGATAAAAGTGTTTCTGTTATTGATATCCCAAGCAAAAAAAAGATTGCAACTATCATGGTTGGCGAAACACCAGAAGGGATTGATTACGATGCAGAAAATGATTTGGTCTACATTGCAAACTGGGGTGAAAACAATGTCACCGTCATTAATGCAAATACCAACAAGGTCATTAACACCATTCCTGTAGGCGACAAACCACGCGCATTTGGGCAATTTATACTGCATAAAAAATAGGGCAACACGTCAACCCGCCACGATCAAGATACATTATAGATACCATAGGCTTAAACTAGGAAGTCATTTATAATAAGTGGTTATCAAGTTTAGATTATTTAGTTTTAAGTTATTTACAACACTCTCGGAGACCATTCATGAAGAAGTTTTTAGCACTCATCGCCATGGCAGTATTTTCAGCAAACGCTGCAGCTCACGGCCCAACACCACAAAAAATTGATGATAGAATCATTATCAAAGTAGAGCCTGCACAAGCATGGGCAATGATTAAAGATTATGAGAACGTTCAAAAGTGGCTACCGGCAGTTAAAAGCGTTAAAGTAGAAAAAAAAGGTGCTGACATATTCAGAACACTCACACTCATAAATGGTGGAAAAATAAAAGAGCATATTAAGCGTATTGATGATGCCAATATGAAAATTAAATTTGAAGTGCTTAAAGGCGGCCCATTCAGCAACTACAACCCATACATCTCCGTGAAAAAAGGCCCTAATGCTGGTGAAAGTGAAGTGCGCTTCTTCCATCGCTTCTATCGCCAGTACCCAAACAACCCGCCGATTCCTGAAGGTCAAGATGAAGCAGCTGCGATTCAATTTATTACAGATACTTACCTTCCCGGTAATGAAAACCTTAAAAAGGTACTTGAAAACTCAAAGTAACGAGCTCGGAAGTTAGCGCAACTTCTAAAGCTACAAAAGTAAGCGCAGCAGTTAACAAGCCATCAAAGAAAACACCCGTAAAAGTGTTGAAAAAAGCGACAAAAAAACCATGGTGGCAATTTTGGTAAGAAAAATAGATATGTGACAAAAAATGTCAAACAATTCTTTAAAAAGCGAGCTCTTTCCCCGCTTTTTTATTGCTTAAATAAATAAAAATGTGCGCTCCTGTAGCCTTTTAAAATACATTATGTTTAATATCATAATGTTAGCAGTTCCAATTAAAACTTGGCACAGTATATGCTCTAAAAATCGCAAGCACTAATATTAACAACTGTTAATATTAGGCTAAGTAACCATTCGTTATGCGATTTTCTTGCACTCATTTTTTTACTCAAAGGAAATAATATGAATCAAATACAAAAAGGTTTTACCTTAATTGAATTAATGATCGTGGTTGCGATTATTGGTATTTTGGCTGCAATTGCTATTCCAGCTTACACAGACTATGTTACTGAGTCTTCAAACAACTCATGCTATATTCAAACTAAAGCATTCTATAATGCCTATACCACTGCTAATGAAACCAATCATACGCTACCGACCACCCCTCCTGAAACGGGTTCTGCATGTGGAACAACAGCTATTGGAGCTACTGCGATAACAGCAACGGCCGCTCAAGCTGAAGGTCAAACAACGACTTGCACCTTCGTGACAGGCCTCTGTGTAATGCAGTAAAATCGTCTTGCATCCGATGTATATTGATATATTTTTATAGTTAGAATAAAAAGCTCTTTTAATGAAGAGCTTTTTATTTAGCTTGAGTTAAAGTGACTTAGTTTGCTGATTTCGAATTAAAAAAGACAATGAAATGAATTTCAAACAAAAAGGATTTGCTTTAATTGGACTAATAATTGTAGTTGCAATTATTGCCATTTTGTCTTCGATTACAATCCCAGCATACAAAAATAATGTAACAGATTCATCAAACATTGCTTGCTATGTCCAAACAAAAGCATTTTGTAAAATTATTACAATGCCTCCCTACAAGCTCAAAGTGTAGCAGCTCCCAATACACCGCCAACAAGCGGAACTGCATGTGGGACAACTACCTTTGGCAGCGCATCAATCACAGCTACAGCAAATCAACAAAGGGGATTAACAACCACTTGCACTTTTTCGACTCGATTGTGTGTCATGCAGTAATGTTATGATTACCAACGGTTTTGTTCTGAGACGATTCTTGAAAGCACTTTTTCAAGCTGCCCATGCATGCGATTGGTCAACGCTAACATTTGATCCCACGTTTGCGTTACGGATAATACATCTAAATCAATGCGTATAATTTCAATTGGACATAAAGCAATAGTGTCTTTAATACCTAATCGTTCCGTATTAATTGGTTTTTTAGCTACTGCAGTGCCACCACGTAGAATGAGTTTTTTATGATTCTGATAGCGCATGCCTAAATCACCTGCGATTAAGTAAAGCGCCTCCGTTTGATGTGCGCGCATTTTGGTTGGGTCTATGCCCCTGCTGACTTTTTCAACCACCAACACCTCAGCCAATGCCTCTAAGCTTGCTGGCGATAATGTCGCCAGCGGCATTAACTGCTGTAGCAACTCCCTTCCTGCAATCAAAGGTTTATTTGCGCCCGTTTGCACCATAAACTTATCATCTTTATTAATTAATATGCTCATTAAACCATTAAGCAGTAGTTCTATTATATTATTTTACCATCCTTCTTTCGGTTTGAAAGTATTTGAAATACGGCGCTGTAGTGCTAGTCTTGAGCTGCTAGAAAATATAGCGCCATTACTAAAGTCAAGAATCAAAAATGAGAGCGCTAACATGAATGAGCAAACAATTGAAATCAGCCAAACAGAAAACCCATCAGGTAGTGTGATTTGGCTACACGGCTTAGGTTCAGATGGTCATGACTTTGAACCCGTAGTCAACATGCTGAATCTACCCACACTACGCTTTATTCTACCGCATGCGCCTCACCGAAAAGTGACGATTAATAATGGTGTTGAAATGCGGGCTTGGTATGATTTATTGGGATTAGCATTAGGTAACCCTGAAGATACTGAAGGTATTGCAGCAACACAAACGATACTTGAACAATTGATTCAAGGTGAGTTAGACCAAGGCATTCCTAGCGATAAAATCGTAATTGCTGGATTCTCGCAGGGCGGCGCAATTGCCTTACATACCGCCTTACGCTATAACAAGCCTTTGGCGGGTGTGCTCGCACTTTCAACTTACTTGCCACTAAAACCATCCTTTCCTAATGAGAAGTCACCTCAAAACCAACGAACACCTATCTTCATGGCGCATGGGGTGAATGACGATGTGATTACGATGGAAACGAGTCGTGTTTCATTATCGCTATTGCAAGCAGAGCACTATCAAGTGCAATGGCATGAATACGCGATGGGGCATTGCGTTTCGATGGAAGAAATTAACGACATTCGATCTTTTTTATTAAGCATTATGAATTGATGGGGGTAAAAACCGACAGTGGTGATGATTTTTGTTAAAATAGTGCTTCTGGTGATTGTGAAAATGAAAACACCAAACAATAACGTTAACCAAGCCAACTGACATGCCAAACAAGACACTTGAAAAACCACTCAACTATGAAGATGCGATTGCTGAATTGGAAGATATCGTCCGCAAGATGGAGTCTGAAAACCTCCCGTTAGAGCAGTCGCTTGATGCTTATAAACGTGGTGCCGAATTACTAAAAGCATGCCAACAATCATTAAGCAACGCTGAGCAAGAGGTACGGATTATTTCCGAAGCCAATAAACTCACTGCATTTAACCCAGACAAAGAATAGTTCGACGGTATGTCAGCCAACGTAGAAGCAAACAATGAAATCTTTAGCACTTGGACAAGTACGATGCAATCGCGGATTGAGACCGTGTTAGACCAGCACATGCCAACCGATAAAATTATTCCAGCTCGCTTACATGCCGCCATGCGTTACGCAACTCTAGGTGGCGGCAAGCGCATCCGCGCACTCCTAACTTATGCAGCAGTCTCATTTTGCAATGCTGATAGTAAGAAAGCCGATGCCGCTGCGGCTGCTGTGGAGTTAATCCACGCGTTCTCTTTAGTTCATGACGATATGCCTTGTATGGACGATGATGATTTGCGGCGGGGAAAACCTTCAACGCATAAACAATATGGTGATGCGACGGCGCTATTGGTTGGTGATGCTTTACAGAGTTTAGCCTTTCAACTCGTTGCACAAGACACCCACATTCAAGATGCGCAGAAAATAAACATTTTACACCTACTTTCTGTCGCCACAGGCTCTAGGGGCATGGCGGGTGGTCAAGCCATTGACTTAGAAAGCACCAATGTATCTTTGTCACAAGCCGATTTGGAAGTCATGCATTTACATAAAACGGGCGCCTTAATTCACGCGGCAACCTTAATGGGTGCTTACAGTGCAGATGATGTAGCCGATAAAAAAATTAAAGCCGTAGACCGATTTTCCAAAGCCATTGGCTTGGCGTTTCAAGTCATCGATGATGTTTTAGATGCGGAAGCAGATACGCAAACCTTAGGTAAAACCGCAGGTAAAGATGCGAATGCAAACAAGTCGACTTATGTCACAATTTTAGGCCTCCACAAGGCCAAAGCACTCGCGCATGAATTTCACCAGACGGCAATCAAGGCCTTATCGCCATTTGAGCAAGAAGCTGATTTATTAAGACAGTTAGCTAACTTTATTATGCACCGTAGCTTTTAACCGATAGATGCTAATCACTATTTAATCATCCATGTCATCACTACTCAACACGATTAACTCCCCTACTGATTTGCGACATTTTGATCGCAGTCAATTAAAAATATTAGCCGATGAACTCCGTTTATTTTTAATTGATAGCGTCTCTAAAACGGGTGGTCACTTGTCATCTAATTTAGGTGTTGTAGAGCTGACGATTGCGCTACATTACGTATTTAACACGCCAGAAGATCGATTAGTCTGGGATGTTGGTCACCAAACTTACCCACATAAAATCTTAACTGGTCGCCGTGAGGAGATGTCTAGTTTACGCAAGCCGAATGGCATTGCTGGCTTTCCAAGAATCGTTGAAAGCGAATATGACACCTTTGGCACAGGCCATTCCAGCACGTCCATCTCAGCCGCACTAGGCATGGCAGTCGCAGCAAAGTTAGGTGATTTAGATCGCCATAGTGTGGCGATTATTGGTGATGGTGCCATGACGGCAGGCATGGCATTTGAAGCGCTCAACAATGCCGCAGAGACCAATGCTAATTTATTAGTCATTTTAAATGACAACGATATGAGCATCTCTAAAAATGTAGGTTCACTCAACAATTACCTGGCTAAATTATTATCAGGCCGATTTTACGACAGTGTACGCAAAACAGGTAAACAGGTCTTGGATATCGTACCGCCAGTGAAAGAGTTTGCGAAGCGTGCTGAAGAACATGCCAAAGGCATGCTGTCACCTGGTGGCACTTTGTTTGAAGAACTTGGTTTTAATTATATTGGCCCCATTGACGGTCATGATATTGATGCATTAGTCAGTACACTCACCAATATCAGAGCACTAGATGGTCTACAGTTTTTACACATCGTGACAAAAAAAGGCAAAGGTTTTGACCCCGCCGAAGATGATCCAAATAAATTCCATGGTGTAAGTAAGTTTGATAGCAGTAACGGTGTTTCACAAGGCAATAACGGCAAAAAAACATACACCCAAGTATTCTCAGATTGGTTAGTCGATATGGCTGCTAGCGACAGCAAGCTGGTCGCTGTTACACCCGCCATGTGTGATGGTAGTGGCTTAAATGCTTTTGCAGACCAATACCCTGATCGTTATTTTGACGTTGGCATTGCAGAACAACATGCCTTAACCTTTGCAGGCGGCATGGCTGTTGATGGCTTAAAGCCAGTCATTGCAATTTACAGTACGTTCTTACAACGCGCTTATGATCAATTAATTCATGATGTTGCATTACAAGATTTAGATGTTTTATTAGCGATTGATCGAGCAGGCTTGGTGGGGGCAGATGGCCCAACACACGCAGGTAGTTTTGATTTGTCTTATCTACGTTGCATTCCTAACATTATTATTATGGCCCCGAGCGATGAAAATGAATGTCGCCAAATGCTGTCAACAGGTTACCAATACAGGGGAACGGCAGCCGTTCGCTATCCACGTGGCGGAGGCACTGGCGCGCATATCACTCCTTCATTAGAAACGCTGCCTATTGGCAAAGGCAACGTGATTAGAGAATCATCACTTACGCATCACGAGAATCATGGTAAAAAGGTGGCAATACTGGCTTTTGGTAGTATGGTTAGACCGAGTTTAACCGCGGCAAATAATACTGATACTACACTCGTTAACATGCGCTTTATCAAGCCATTAGATATTGACTTGATTGAAAAAATAGCAAAAACGCATGACCTGATTGTCACGGTGGAGGAAAACAGCCTAATGGGCGGTGCTGGCTCTGCAGTGATGGAAGCGATGCAAGCACTGAATATATCAACGCCAACAATTTGCTTAGGTTTGCCAGACACATTTATAGAACACGGCGTACATGAAACCATGTTGGCGCAATGTGGTCTAGATAGTGAAGGTATTACAGCAGTAATAAAAAGTAAATTATCATCAATTTAGAACCACTTGACGATAAAACCACATTACTTAATGGTGTATTAATAAGAAACATAATCATTTACACTGTTAACTTAGTCGAATAGAAATTTAATCATTGCATTATAAAAGTGCATAATTTTGGAAAATAACCTCTGTTATGAATCAACCCAATCTGCCAAACAATCAACTAGAAGGCATAGAAGACGTACAAAATACGCCTGATATCCGTCACTTAGATATTAATAAAGTTGGCATCAAATCCATCCGCCATCCCGTTGTTGTCAAAGACAAGCATGGCGGCGAACAAAATACAGTTGCTATATTTGATATGTATGTGCATTTGCCGCATAACTTCAAAGGCACACATATGTCGCGCTTTGTTGAGATACTCAACAGTAACGAACGTGCGATTTCCATTGAGTCCTTCGAGACCATTTTAAGAGATATGACCGAACGTCTTGAAGCAAAATCAGGTTATGTCGAAATGCGTTTCCCGTATTTTGTAGATAA
>JBLIIL010000062.1:0-8269 GCA_047634755.1 Methylophilaceae bacterium | reverse complement strand
TGAAATTAGGGCTGGGTTCGACCAAGTGTGTGATGTAGAAAACGTTCATTACAACATCATGGCTGAAATTAACGATATGCCGACGTTAAGGCTATTAGCGAGAGACTCAAACTGCCTTGCTTTGCTGCCTATCGTTGTTGTACAAGATGAAATTAAAAATAATGTCCTTGCCGAATACTGCAAGATTCCAAGCCTTTTCGAAAACTTCTACGCCATCTCTTTAAAAAGACACTATGAACCTGAAGCGGTAAAAGCATTACTCAATCGCGAAGCAGAAAAAATATTATCTATTTAATATGAAGCCACATGTTCAGGCTGACTATCATTGCAGAATCGAACCTTAACGCATAAACTACTGTCAACTTTGTAATCGTTTCATCTGAGTATCTCTATGTTTAAATCATTTTTCCCAGATTCACGCTGGTTTTGGCTTTCTGTGGTCGCATGGTCGGCATGCTCTATTTTTGTTTGGTATTCATTTAATACGCAACTAGGTGCAATGCTGGGGCTGGATTTATCCAACACCGAACCAGTCATTGGCGTTGGTCACTTCTTCACCGATTCGTTTACCTTGTTCTATCTTTACTACGCCATTAGCCTCGCGCTATTTGCGTTATTCTGGTTTCAGTTCACACCTAATCGTTGGCTGGCGTGGTCTATTTTCGGCTCTGGTCTTATTCTGTTTTCCACTTACTTTTCAGTACAAGTTTCAGTCGCGATTAATAACTGGCGCAGACCCTTTTTTGACGCCGTGCAAAATGCACTGACAGCAGAATCGACTGTCACTTCAAAACAATTGTATGGCCTCCTTATTCAGTTCGCAGAAGTTGCGTTTATCGCCATCGTCCTATTTGTACTAACGCGCTTTTTTGTCAGCCACTTTATCTTCCGCTGGCGTACAGCCATGAATGATTTCTATGTATCAAAGTGGGCAAAAGTCCGAGGCATAGAAGGCGCATCGCAACGGGTTCAAGAAGACACCATGCGCTTTGCCTCTATCATGGAAGAGCTGGGCGTTTCTATGGTGGAAGCAGTGATGACACTGTTCGCCTTTTTACCCGTGTTATGGGAGCTTTCTAAATATGTGTCCGAGCTACCTATCATTGGCCACATTGCCTCGCCATTGTTTTATGCCTCAATTGCATGGTCAATCTTCGGTACATTATTATTGGCTATCGTCGGCATCAAACTACCGGGATTAGAATTTAAAAACCAACGCGTAGAAGCCGCTTACCGAAAAGAGCTGGTTTACGGCGAGGATAATACTGATCGCGCACAACCAATCACGCTAAAAGAACTTTTTATTAATGTGCGTAAAAACTACTTTAAACTGTACTTCCACTACATGTACTTTAACGTTGCGCGATCCATGTACATTCAAGCGGATAATATCTTTGTCTATATTTTACTCGTGCCAACCATCGTCGCAGGTAAAATCACTTTCGGCATCTTGCAACAAATCCTGACCGCTTTCTCACAAGTCAGCGAATCATTCCAATACCTCGTGAAATCATGGTACAAAATTGTAGAGATGCTTTCAGTTTATAAACGCCTCAAAGCATTCGAAGCAGCAATCAACAATGAAGATTTTCCAGAACTGGAACATCCAATCGTATGATAAAACAATATGCATTAAATATCATGCTCATTCTTAACAAAAGTGTTCAACAACTCTGTATGTAATGACTTTTCTCAGTTGCTGTAGATCAATAAGTTCTTCAAAATAATCAGCTACGAGCAACAACCCGGCTTACTCTTTTTAGTACCCTTCCACTAAGAGTAATACACTCCATAGATATTTACATTGATCAATTACGATTGCTTTTCTTTCGATACCACACTAGCAATGACTGATGTAATAAGTGCAGCCGATATCACGGCTAATGAAGCCACTGCTGAAATGTGCACCCAGTAGGCCAGCAGCATTTTAGTGCCAATGAACATGAGTACAACAGCCAAACCGTACTTCAAAAATGGAAGCGCCCAACAATACCTAACAATAGAAAGTACAGTGCGCGAAGCCCTAATATTGCAAATATATTGGAAGTAAAGACAATAAAAGTATCCGTCGTAATGGCAAAAATGGCGGGTATAGAGTCAACCGCAAAGATTACAACAGAGAACTCAATCAGCAGTAATACAAGAAATAGTGGCGTAAAGTAAGTCACCCCATCTTGGAGGACCTTAAACCTGTCTCTCTGCAACGCCTTACTGCTTCGTAAATGCTTACTCGCAAAACGTAGCAGAGCACCAGCCAATATGATGGATGCATGCAGAACAATGACACCTAAAATACCATACAGCAATACACGCCATTGATATTCAGCAGGCACTTTAAAAGTACTAAAAAATCATTAAAAACACAAAAATATTATCGATAGAAACCGATTTTTCAATCACATAACCCGTCAAAAACTCTACCGCTTTTTGATTAGCTATTTCATCGCCAACATTTCCTTTCAAGTACCACCAAGGTAAAGCATTAATAATACAAAGATGATAAATACTACCCACATCCATGGTTGACCAATTGATACCATGCCCTGCACATCTAATATTCAAAATAGCGTCTATCTTAATGATAATTTAAGGTTACAGCAGTTTATTTTCTGCTAAAAAGCTCAATAACAAAAAAAATCCCCTACTAATTGGCAAATTAAACACACAGTCGCTTATTCAATGTAATGAAAACTTACAATAACCCCTATTGTGCTTTACGCATTAGATAAAATAAAAAGATGCCAATGCTCATGATGCCAGCCGCGATATAAAGCCCATTGGCATAACCACTTTGATCATCCGTTATCCAACCAGTAAGTGCAGGTGCAATGATTTGTGCAGTACCATAAGCAATACTCATTTTTCCCATCATCCTTGAAGGTTGTGCAGGGTAATATCGGCCTGCCATTGTTAGCGTTAAACTCACAATGGCAATGGCAGTGGCGCCATACAACACTGCACCAATCATCGCCCCTGCCAACCCCAAACCTAAGGTTGGTGCAATAATCCCCAACACCTCTAATAATGAGGCAAATAACAACGCATTCACATCGCCTACTTTACGTGCAATGACATCCCATAGGATGCAAGAAGGCACCGCTACCACACCTGCCATTAAAAACATCCAGCCACCCACTTCACTCAAGCCCGGAAGCTCGTTAATAATTGCCACCATAAATGTCGCGGTCACCACATAACCAAACCCTGCACAAAAATACGCCGCCATAAATAAACGCATAAATTTCACATTGGGTGGTACATGCTGCATGGCTGGATTTTTATTTGTGCCATGGTCATCATTAGGTGCTGATGGAAACCATCCTAAGGCAGGAATCAGTAGCAACACACCTAAGCCTGTCAGTACAATCCACTGCATATACCACGGAAAATGCTGATGCATCAAAATAGCGGAAAAAGAACTAATGGCAATACCAAATCCAATGCCAGAGAAATGAATGCCCAATTCACTACGATGTTGATGCCGTATCAACCAATTTAATATTAAACCGCTACCAATCATCAGGCCCGCAGCCGTGCACAAACCAGCAATAAACCGAGAAATAGCCCAGATATAAAAGTCAGTCGACACCGCCATCAGCGCTGTACTAAGGACAGCAATCACCATGCCCCAGCGATATAACCGATATTTCAAAACCGTATTACCAATACTAGAGGCTAAAAATACTCCTGTTAGATAGCCAATGTAGTTAATCGAAGCCAACCACCCGCCACCCGCATGCGACAGTCCCGCCTCATCTACCATCACGGGCAATAATGGCGTATAGGAAAATCGCGCGATGCCCATCGCTAATATTAGGCTACAGACACCAGCAAATAGCACCTTAAGTCGAGCAGTTTTTGAATCGGAAGTTTGCATCGTGATTGTTGGTGAAAATCTAAGCTTACTATAAATAGTTGCTCATCCGAGCAACGGTGGAGATTAAGAGCAGCAACCCGGTTTAGATTTACCCTGTTTAGATTGATTAGTGCCGTTCCACACCCGAATAAACACTGCTTTGGTCATGGCTTTTACATTCATTTTTTTTCAACGCACCATCCGCATTCGCTTGCACACGATTAAGGTTTGCCAAATATTTAGCATAAGCCTTATCTGAACCTCGCCCCTCAGTGAACTTAGTCCATAACCATTTTTTCGCTCTAAAAAACATATCAACTCCACCAGTTTTACTGTTACTTCATTATAATCAAAATGCAACAAAAATTAGGAACCGCTTGATTCAGTTTGGTTCTCAACTTAACGATGTATCGACTCACATTAGGAAAAACATGCCAAACCGCAAACGAGCAATCCATACTTTTTTATTGTTGTTGCTCATCACAATGCTCTCAGCATGCGTTAGTCAAAACAGCCTGCTAGCAAACAACATTAAAGGCGAACAGCGTAGTGAGCAAAACCGTGTACGGGATACCGCACGCCATCCATTACAAACACTTGCTTTTTTTGAGGTGAAGCCTAATGCCACCGTATTAGAAATATGGCCAGCCAAAGGTTGGTATACCGAAATACTTGCACCCACCATCAAGCAGGGCGGCGGGCAATATATCTCAGCTGGTGTGCCATTACATACAGGGCCAAAGTGGCGTCAAAATAGACGGCAAGAATACCACGACTATCTTGCCAGCAAGCCTGAATATTATGATGCCGTTCGCTTTATTGAATTTGGCCCACCGTCTTTCTGGTCACTCGGTGAAGACAATAGTGTCGACACGGTATTAACTTTCAGAAATGTGCACAACTGGCTAAAAGGTGGCTATGAGGAAAAGATATTCCAAGCCATGTTTTCCGTCCTGAAATCAGGTGGCATACTTGGTGTGATTGATCACAGAGCAAAACCCAATACCGACATTGAGACCATGAAAAAAACAGGCTATATGACAGAGCAACACGTCATTGCATTAGCGCAAAAAGCAGGCTTTGTATTTGATAGTGCATCGGAAATCAATGCCAACCCAAAAGATACAAAAGACTACGAAAAAGGCGTTTGGACATTGCCGCCAAGATTACGCTTAGGTGATACTGATCTAGAAAAGTATACCGCTATTGGTGAAAGCGATCGGATGACGCTTAAGTTTAAAAAGCCATAGCGCAGAACAGTTAGGCGTCTCTCAACATTTTCAGATAAAGCCCCTCAACCCGCTCACGCGCCCAAGGGGTTTTACGCAAAAAGGTTAAGCTGGATTTAATGCTCGGATCATGGCTAAAGCAATTGATGGGAACCGCTTTTTCTAAACCCACCCACCCATAATGGGCTACTAGCTCAGTCACGATGGCCTTGAGTGTAATGCCATGTAATGGATTGTTAGGTTGCAGATGTAATGAGTTAGTCATGATTGAATGATAACTGAAATACCGCTAAGCAGCTGTGAGATTGGGCCACTCATTAACTGCTTTTTTAATCGCTTGCGTTATTTCCTTATTATGTTTTAAGGAGGGTTTACATGAAGATATCAAGATTTACCGACAGTCAGATTATGCAGATTTCAAAGTAAGTAGCTGCTGGTGGTGCAAGAATAAATGAATAAAGTGTGGTCGATGGTCTTTATGCATGACCAGTTATCAGATGGTCGTTCGATCAGGTTGTTTAACGTGATTGATGACTTTAACCGTGAGGGATTATGTATTGATGTGGATTTCTCGTTGCCGTCTGAGGGTGTGATCCGGTCATTGGATCAAATCATTAAATGGCGCGACGCACCAACGGCTATTCGCTGTGACAACGGCTGTGAGTACATCAGTGCAACGACAGCGGAGTGGGCTAAGAAGCGCGGCATCCGCATTGATTTTATTCAGCTAGGCAATCCACAACAGTATGCTTATGTGCAAAGGTATAACAAAACGGTGTGATATGAATGGCTAGCGCATCACTTGTTTGAAAGCGTTAATGAGGCCGTAAAGGTCTTCTCAGTAGAATATACCAGCTGAAGCTGGTTATTCGTGCTTAAAAGTACAGCAATTTGCCACAGATTGGCTATGGACATACAATCACGAACCCCCAACATGGCATTGGGTGGCATGATCCCAAAGCAAAAGTTAGCTTTGGCCGCTGAGTTTCTATTTTTAGTTGCAGTTAATAATGAGGGGATTACACACCTACCATTCATTACTTCGCTGGAACTGGTAACTTTGCCTTCTTAGGTTTCTTCGTTTCCTTATTACTTTTCTGACTTTTACCCATGATGATGCTCCTGTTGTGTAAGATTAGCCCATCATAGGCTGATGGTGGAAATAAGGTTAACTAATTAATGCAGACTAAGTGTAATTAACCACGTATTATCAAACCATATGAAAATACCACCAAGATTACTACCACTGCTAGAAGATGGCTTAATTGATAATGTCTCTCGACAGCTGATGAGTGGCAAAGAAGCAACAGTATATGTCGTACAAAGTGGCGACAATGTCCTTTGCGCTAAGGTGTATAAAGAAGCGAATAAACGCAGCTTTCGGCAAAGTGTTGATTACACCGAAGGGCGTAAAGTTAAAAATAGTCGCAAATCACGGGCGATGAATAAAGGTTCAAAATACGGTAAACAAGCGCAAGAAGAAGCATGGCAAAGTGCAGAGGTCGATGCCTTATATCGGCTGGCCGATGCTGGTGTGACCGTACCAAAGCCGTATAACTTTTATGAAGGCGTGTTACTGATGGAGCTGGTCACTGATGAGACTGGTAACGCAGCGCCTAGGCTCAATGACTTAAGCTTTACCGCAGAAGTAGCACGTCTACATCATCAGTCTCTCATCAAAGAAGTCGTCCGCATGCTCTGCGTTGGCATTGTGCATGGCGACTTATCAGAGTTCAACATACTACTGGGTGAAAATGGCCCTGTCATTATTGACCTGCCACAAGCTGTCGATGCCTCAGGTAACAATCACGCCAAGGACATGCTCTATCGCGACGTCAACAACCTAGCCGCCTTCTTCGGCCAATTCGCTCCAGAGCTACTCAATACCCAATACGGCAAAGAGATTTGGGCGCTTTATGCAAAAGGCGCGCTATCACTAGAAGTGGAATTAACAGGCCGCGTGAAAGAAAATCACAAGGCTGTAGATTTAAAAAGTGTTGTTAATGAGATTGATGCGATACGTGAACAAGAGGAAGCGCGGCAACTACGTATGCTAGAAGCGAAAAATACGCCTCCTAACTAAATCACTGCTTTCTTATAATTCTATTGTTCGTTGACTGCTTTTTAATCACTTGCGCTACTTCATCGGCTAACTCTTCATCGTTGACTGCACGTGCTAGCGTAGCAGGGTGGACAACTTGTTTGCCCTCGCGTAGCAATCATTAAAAAAGTCACCATTTCGTGGGCAGAATCTGCCCACCCAACTAAGCCGATTATTTGGTAAGATTGTTCCCTACAAACTGGCTTCAATGCCTCAACCAATATAGAAATACAACATCACAACATGGTTCAATATAACCCTAAAGACTGGCTGACTTTTATCTTCCGATTTCACGAATCGGATACTTTTCGGCAACTGATTCCCATGATGATACTCATTGGTTTGTACTCAGGCGCCATTGCTTATTTGGAGATTGAGTATTGGCAGTTGTCTGAAAATAGCCATGTGAAGAACATTCCTTTACTGCACACCACTGTCGGTTTTGTATTGTCATTATTATTGGCTTACCGAACCAACACCGCCTATGAACGTTGGTGGGAAGGCAGAAAACTATGGGGCGCTTTGGTCAACAACAGCCGCAATCTAGCACTTAAACTTTCTGCTTATTTGTCAGATGAAAGCGACCGAAATTTCTTTAAAAATGCGATTCCGACTTATGCTGCGGTTCTGGCTGAACATTTAGCCAGCGAAGAAGTCAGCAAGATGTTATTTGACGGCTTAGATTTAACAATCGACCACCAAAAGCACAGCCCCAACCAAGTAGCAAAACTATTATTCCAAAGAGCCAATGATCTCTATACCTCAGGCAAAATAACAGGCGACCAGTTTTATATCATCAATGCAGAACTACAATCATTTACCGATATTTGTGGCGCTTGCGAACGCATAAAAAATACGCCCATTCCCTATTCTTACAGTGCTTTTATTAAAAAATTCATTTTCTTCTACATCATGACGCTGCCTTTTGGCTATGTGTTTAGTTTGGGTTATTACGTCATTCCAGTGGTTGTGTTTATTTTCTATGTATTAGCTAGTTTAGAGTTGATTGCCGAGGAAATAGAAGACCCTTTTGGAGATGATAAAAACGACTTACCAACCAAAAAAATGGCTGCCAATATTAAG
>JBLIIL010000061.1:0-8278 GCA_047634755.1 Methylophilaceae bacterium | reverse complement strand
TAATCAGGAAAAGGCTGAAAAAGGCGATACCGTGATGGCAACATCAACGCGCCTTTTCCAAGGCCGTGTTGTAGAAGACTCTAACGAGAAAAAAGGCGAGTCATTATTGGCTTCTACCCCTGTGGTCGTGTTGTCAGCGATACTTGGCCGTACGCCAACTATGGATGAGTACAAAGCAGCAGTCAAAGGTATTAACTTGACTGACTTTGCACCACCAGTTGAAGCGATGACGACTGAGCCTAGTGTTAACGTGATTCAAATTCATTAGCGACATTGGTTAGTATCAATAACATAAGCCGCAATTGCGGCTTTTGTTTTTAATAAAGAGGATGTTTCATGGAACCAGATTTTTGGCATAAAAAATGGGAAGATAATGTGATTGGTTTTCACAAAAGTGAAGCGAATCATTTATTGGTGAATCACTTTTCGCTATTAGCTTTACCAAAAGTGGGGCGCGTGTTTGTGCCGCTATGTGGTAAAACGCTGGATATTGACTGGCTGCTAGAAAATGGGCATCGTGTTGTTGGTGTTGAACTAAGCGAAATCGCTGTTAAGCAACTATTTGCCGAGCTCAATTTAACGCCCATCATTACTCAGAAAGCCGCACTTATTCATTACAGTGCAGACGATATTGATATTTACGTTGGGGATATTTTCCACCTCACAAAAGCATTATTAGGCCCTATTGATGTTGTTTATGATAGAGCCGCGTATATCGCTTTACCTTGGGAAATGCGCCAACGCTATAGTCAGCATCTCATTGCCATCACAGGCAATGCAACACAGCTACTCATTACATTAGCATACGATCAAAGCCTGCAACAAGGTCCGCCATTTTCCATTAGTAATCCAGAGCTAAACCAACAATATCAGCAAGTTTATGATATTACATTGCTAGCGAGCGAAGCGTTGGAAGAAGGTTTAAAAGGAAAACACCCAGCTGTGGAAAATGTTTGGATGTTGAAAAAGGCACTTAAAAATCAGATCTTTGATAACAAAGCCATTCAGCCGCCGATACGCGGCAAGTGGAAAGTGATGTTACCCATACTTATTTTATTCGCAGCGGCAGCTTTCTTAGTTTACCAATACAACGTAGACGTGAGGTTGGCGACCGCTGGTGCTGTTTTGGCTGGCTTTTATACAGGCTTAATTACATGGCTACTCGGCGTGATTACCTTGTTGCCTATCATCGGTCCGTTATTGGTTAAAGTGCTTACCATGTCGTTCATATGGCTGCTCAATACTGTTGGTTACTTGGTCGCTTACATTGCTATCAAGCGAGGTTACTCTAAAGATGTGCTCACCTACCGAGGCATTACCATCGCATTAATTATCGGCTTAGTGATTGGCTATGTCTTAGGTAGCCTATAATAGCCATCAAGATTTTAATATAGTAAAGATGCATTAATATGTTGTTATCAATCATGATGATTGTCATTGGTCTTGCCATGCTCGTATGGAGTGCAGATATGTTTGTGGATGGTGCTGCAGGTGTCGCGCGTAGCCTTGGCATGTCTACGCTACTGGTTGGGATGATTGTCGTTGGTTTTGGTACATCAGCGCCAGAGATGTCCGTCTCGGTCTTATCTGCCTTACAAGGCAACCCTGGTATCGCGTTAGGCAACGCTTATGGCTCTAATATTGCCAATATTGCATTAATTCTTGGTGTGACGGCTTTAATTAGCCCTGTGATGATCCGTTCGCAAGTGTTGAGAAAAGAGCTCCCTATTTTATTAGGCGTCACCTTCTTAGCCTTTGCACACTTATATGATGGTCAAATTACCCGCATAGAAGGCATTGTCGAGCTTGTGGTCTTAGTCTGTGTTTTTACTTGGATGACCTTGCAGAGCCGCAAACAAACACCTGATGGCGATGCATTTATAGACGATGTTGAAGATGAGTTAGAAGACATTAAGCCTACTAAAGCATGGCTATTACTGATTGCAGGATTAGTCTTATTGGTCGTGAGTTCAAGGGTGTTAGTGGTCGGTGCCGTTGATATTGCCCATGGCTTTGGTGTGAGTGATTTAATTATTGGCTTAACGGTGATTGCGGTTGGCACATCACTGCCAGAGCTAGCAGCTTCTATCGCCGCCGCACGTAAAGGTGAGCACGATTTGGCAGTAGGCAATGTTATCGGATCAAACTTGTTTAATACTTTGGCTGTCGTTGGTGTAGCGGGCGCTATTCATCCTATGCAAATTCCAACAGAAGTGTTAACCCGTGATTGGGTTGTGATGCTAGGGCTGACCTTATTGCTATTCGTGCTGGGCTATACGCGTAAATTATTAGGCGAACATAATATCAACCGATGGGGTGGCGCATTATTGGTTGCAATTTATATTGGCTATACGCTTTATCTGATTACCGGTGTGGTTAAAGCGTAAGATTTTATAGCAACAAATCCTTATCAATGGGGTGAAACACATTCGCTGCATTGATGAGCGAAGCCGCAGTCAGCTTCGGCACACCATACACCTCAACTTTACATGCATACTGCGCTCGCATCTTTTGCGCTAACAAATCAAAGTCACCATCACCTGTGACTAAAATTACCGTATCACTTTGCGCCGCAAACTCAATCGCATCTAAAGTAATCCCCACATCCCAATCACCTTTAGCAGAGCCGTCAGTACGCTGAATAAATGGCTTTAACTTCACATCAAACCCAATCGCCCTAAGGATGTTTTGAAATTGCTGCTGCTTCTCATCACCCCGATCAACCGCATAAGCTACGGCATTCACAACATCTCGGCCATGCGTCACTTTGGCCCAAAACTGATTGTAATCAAAGTTGCGTTTGTAAGCGGATTTGGTGGTGTAATAGACGTTTTGTACGTCGACTAAGATTGAGATAGTTTCCATGGGCTTTTATATCATAAGCAATCGCAAGTGCGAGTACAAACTCTTTCATTAAGCATCATTTTCAATAACCAAGCTTGGAATATGGTTAAAAGCAATCCGCATTGGTGCATCTTTTAGCGCGTCATGTGCATCGCCTAAATACACGGTATTTTTGCCATATTTTAGATTGAGCTTATCTAATGCGGCATTGAGCTTTTGTTGAGCGGCAGATGGCTTCTCGCTAAACAAATCTTGCGCCACTTCTTGAGCATGGACTAAGCCAGCAAAGTTAACGCCGATAGTGATGGGTGTATCTTGATGTTTCGGATACTGCTTCCATAAGGTTTCGAGCGCACTGGTGAGTGTGATGGTGTCGTCTGTTGGTGAGATGTGGCTGTCGGCATTGAAGCTGGGGTGATCTCTAAACTTCACCTTAATGTTTACACTAGACGCGAGCAGTTCATAACTACGTAAGCGCATGGCGGCTTTTTGTAGTAAGCGATGTAAAACCGCTTTCGCACCAGCAACATTGCGCTGCGCTGGCGGCAGGACATGGCTGTGGCCTAAGCTGCTGCGTGCATTCTTCACATAGTGCGGTTCTAAGCCTCGTAACTTGTCATACATGCGTTCGCCTTCGACGCTGCCCCATGCCGTGCGTAGTTGGTCTTTATTGGCTGCGTAGAGGTCTTGTACTGTTGTAATCAACGGTTAAGCCTTGCTTCCATTTGGCGCCCTACGCCGTTTAAATCGCGCAACTTAAGCCTAAACAGTTTTTCAGGCACTTCATGTTGTTCAATCACAATGCAACCATCCGGTTTTTGCATATTGGAGGCGACTTTGGATAGGAATGTATTCGGTGCAATGCCAATTGAACATTTGATATACGGATACTGTTTGTGTATCTCATGTTTGATTTTAGCAGCTAGCTTGAGTGCATTTTCGGTTTTTTGTTGGCCACCTGTGAGTCTGCACACCATTTCATCAATCGAGCGTACTTCTTCTACTGGGGTACAGCTTTCGACAATGGCGATGAGCTTGTGATGCATTTCCACATACAGAGGAGGGCGCGCCTCGACAAACACCATGTCTTTACACAACTTACGTGCATCGCGTACGATGGTGCCAGTGCCCACGCCAAATGCTTTCGCCTCATAACTCGCCGCAATGCAGCATGTCGTTTCTGCCATCACAGGCAACACGCCAATCGGTTTGCCGCGCAGTTCTGGTACTAGCTGCTGTTCGACAGAAGCAAAGTAGGCGTTAAAATCGACGTATAAAGCGTTCAGTGACATAGTTGTATGACGTGGGTTTTCTTTTAGAGATAGCGCAGAATAACTGTAATGAATTGCTTATAATACAGACTGAAGTGTAGTTTCAATTTTAAAGGTAAACGCATCATGAGTAACGAACAAATTGCAATTTTGGCAGGTGGATGCTTCTGGTGCACCGAACCTGTTTTCACACAGCTTAAAGGCGTCATTAAAGTCGAATCTGGTTATATTGGTGGACACACTGAAAACCCAACGTATAAAACCATTTCTAATGGTGATACAGGGCATGCAGAAGCGGTGCGTATTACCTTTGATGCGGAGATGATTAGCTTTGAAAGCTTACTAGAGGTGTTCTTAGTCGCACACGATCCAACCACGCCAAACCGTCAAGGCAATGACATTGGTACACAATATCGCTCAGCTGTGTTTTGCCAAAATGAGGCGCAGCGAGCAGCGACCGTAAGCATGATTGCCAAGTTTAACCAAGATGGTGTTTACGATGCGCCTATCGTGACTGAAGTGAATGACGCTGGTACGTTTTATTCTGGTGAAGACTATCACCAGTATTACTTTGCTAAGAACCCGAGCAATCCATACTGCATGGCAGTGGCTGCGCCTAAAGCGGCTAAAATACGAGCCAAGTACGCGCAGTTGATTAAAAGCTAATTCTCTTTGCTTTTATGGGGGTGTGAAACTAATCCACTTCAAGGTGACTAAACAACGGCGTCGATAAGTAACGCTCACCGCAGGATGGAATAATCACCACGATGAGTTTCCCTTTGTTCTCTGGGCGGTTACCCATTTCCATGGCTGCCCATGCTACTGCACCCGATGAGATGCCGACTAACAATCCATCTTCACTCGCCATGCGGCGCGCCGTGTTCATCGCATCATCATTGTATCAGGCTTAATACGGCCTTCCGCTTCTAACGCATCAATAATCGCTACCGCAATACGGTCTTTCACACTGCTTGCCGCGTTAAAGTATTCCAGCTTGCAAACGATGGTGGCATCAATGCCAGCAGCAACGCGGTTGAGTTTAACGAGTGGGGTGTTGCCGACTAGCTCGGCGGTGTTGTTTGCTATACGCATGATTTAAGTCTTAGATTTTTAATATTAAAGTTTGAATGTTTAATTGAAATTTACCCGCCGCTGCCAGATGCGATTAATGTTTCGTTTTCAAAAGTGTTTGGGTCGTAATTTGAAATAATATCTAAATTGATAAAGCTTACTCCAGATTCAGCCATAGACTTACAATAAGAGGTGTCGGGTAACCCTGAGTTCGCCACTTCATCAGGTAGCCAGCCTTGTTTATATGCTTCATAAGCATACATCCAGTAAGCCCCATGAAAACAGCCAGGTTCTAACCAGCTTTTCCACAATGGAGAGATGTTTTTTTGTTTAAATATTTTGTTAATTATGGCTACAGACATTGTAATTGCTACAAATGTATCGTCCATCTCTAAGATGGCCTCGTGCGAACTATTCGATAGCTCTAGTTTGAATAAGAGACCTGCCCACAAACCCCATACAATTTCGCTACTATGCCCAACTGGTGCGCTGCTTAATATCAGTGAATCTAATGAGTTTTGTGCTACTTCTTTATCAAGTTGCAACTCATTATTATTTTCAATACTTAACCATAAAACATCAATAATAAACCTTATAGTGCCAGGGTCACTTGCTATGCTTTGCCAAAGTAAACATTGAGCGACTTTCCAAACCTTTTGATTGATATTTATGTTTTTCAGAGCTGATATAGCGTACCTTAATACACCATCAGCAGGGTGGAGTTTTGCTAATATATAAGCTTTGTTGAAGTAGTCAACCCATTGATTCTGTGTGGCATTATCTTTAGGTGGGATTAACTGTCTTAGTTCGCTGACATATGGTGATTCTATGCTATCTGGAAGCGATATTATGGTGGTTTTGGAGACGTTCAGTTGAAGCTCGTACTCATGAAGTAATTTTTCTAATTGAACTAGAGCATGTTCAGCATCAGCTAAGCTTGAAAAGCTTAGCTCTATGTCGTCAATAAACCTGATGCCGTCTAGAATTTTACAACTTTCGTTAAGTTTTTTATCAATATCAGCGAGTATTAACTCAGCAATTCCTAACGATGTATCAGTGCCTATGGCAACCCCTTTTGTTTGACCATATTGACAAGCTTGTAACTCCTTATCTATCAAATTTCCATATAAGTCGTTTCTAAAGTTAGCCTTAGCAATCACTTTGCTATGAATAGCCCATGGCACAGTATGCGTGTAAATAGATGAGTAAAATTGAGAAATATCTGCTTTTAGTAAATATTTAGCACCAACGCGAGCAATTGTTCTAGGGTATGACCTGTTATTGCTTCGAGGTGCAATAGCTCTTTTAGCATCAATGCCTTGTAAAGAGGGCGTGGTCTGTGAGAATGGCGACTGATTCCATTGTGTTTCTAACAGTTCAGAATTTACATCAAAGGCTTTAGCTAAACGGTAAAAATTAATAGGGTTGGGAACTGAAAGCCTTCTTCTTAGCCCGCCTACTCGTGCAAGGTTGTGATGCATTTGGGATGACCATTTTGCATTCTCTTGAGTGAAAATGGCATCGAGACTACCCGCGTTATTGGTAATGTAGTTAGCAAAAGAAGAGCTATTAAATAGTGGAGGTAACTCTTGAGGTAAATAGCCTTTTCTTAATAGTGAATCCAGCATAAATTATTTCTGCCAAGTATCCCGTAAAGATACTGTTCGATTAAACACAGGTTTACCTTTTACACTATCAATCCTATCTGCCACAAAGTAACCATGACGTTCGAACTGAAAAGTGTCGCCAGGATTGACTTCTTGCAGGCTGGCTTCTAGTTGTGCTGTGATGGTGTGGATGGAGTCTTGGTTGATGTCGTCTAGGAAGTCGCGACCGCTGCTGCCCGGATACTGTGTTTTAAACAGTCTATCGTACATGCGGATATCCGCTTCGTATGCATGGTTAGCGCTAATCCAATGGATATTGCCTTTGACTTTGACGCTGTTTGAGCCGTCTGTGCCTGATTTGGTGTCTGGTAGATAGTTGCAATGGACTACGGTGACGTTGCCGTCTACATCTTTTTCACAGCCTGTACATTCAATGACGTAGCCATAACGTAGGCGCACCATGTTGCCTGGGAATAGTCTGAAGTATCCCTCGACAGGGACTTCCATAAAGTCTTCGCGTTCTATCCACAGCTCTTTAGACAGCTGTACGGTGCGTTTGCCTAGTTCATCTTTTAGCGGATGATTCGGTGCGAAGCAGTCTTCTGATTTGCCATCTTCGTAGTTATCAATCACCAGTTTAATTGGGTCTAATACGGCGATACGGCGTTCAACATCTTGGTTGAGCACTTCGCGCATGCAGTCTTCTAGGATGATATATTCTATCCATGAGTCGGCTTTGCTAACTCCGATTCTATCGGTGAATAATTTAAACCCTGCTGGTGTGTAGCCGCGGCGGCGTGCGCCTGCTAGCGTTGGTAAACGTGGGTCATCCCAGCCTGCGACGTGTTTTTCTTCAACCAATTGGATGAGTTTGCGTTTTGATAACACCACGTAAGTGAGGTTTAAACGTGCAAATTCGGTTTGTTTTGGTGCTGGTTGTTTAAGCATGCCAGTTTCGACCAGCTTCTTCATCAGCCAATCGTAGAAAGGGCGTTGATCTTCAAACTCTAATGTACACAATGAGTGGGTAATGCGTTCTAGCGCATCTTCAACCGGGTGGGCGAAGGTGTACATCGGATAGATGCACCATTTGTCTCCCGTATTGTGATGATGTACATGGCGAATACGGTAAATCGCAGGATCGCGTAGATTGAAGTTCGGCGATGCCATGTTGATTTTAGCGCGGACGATGTGACTGCCCTCTGGGTGTTTGCCATCGCGCATTTCGCGGAATAGTGTTAAGTTCTCTTCAGCGGTACGGTCGCGGAATGGTGAGTTTATACCCGGCTCTGTCATGGTGCCGCGGGTTTCGCGCATTTCTTCAGCCGTTTGCGAATCGACATAAGCATGGCCGTTTTCAATCAGCAACTCTGCTGCACGATACATATCATCGAAATAGTTAGAGGCAAAATACAGGTTGTTCTCATCCTGATTTGGACCATTTTTATCCCAGCTAAAACCTAACCAGATCACCATTTCAGTGAT
>JBLIIL010000060.1:0-8895 GCA_047634755.1 Methylophilaceae bacterium | reverse complement strand
GCGGGCTACCAGATGATGGCAATTTTACGAGCCTATAAACAACAGGGTTGGCAGGTTAAGTTTGCCACACCAGCAAAGCAAACAGATCATATGGTTGATTTGGCGACTAAGGGTATCAGCAGTCAAACCATTGAATTGAATAGCGATAGCTTTAATGACTACTTAATGCAGTATCAACCCGATATTGTGCATTTTGATCGCTTTATGATGGAAGAGCAGTTTGGTTGGCGTGTCGATAAATTTTCGCCAGGTGCGTTGAAGATACTCGATACAGTCGATCTTCAATGTTTACGTGATGCAAGACATCAGGCATTAAAAGCGAATCGCGATTTGAACCAACAGGATTTAGCCAGCGATCTTGCAAAGCGTGAGATTGCTGCTATTTTACGTTGCGATATCGCATTGATTATTTCTGAATATGAAATGACGTTATTAACCGAGCGTTTCAATGTTAATCCAGATTTATTACATTACTTACCGTTTATGGTTGATTTGACGGCGCTGCCAGTGACAACCAAAAGCTTTGACAAACGGAAACACTTTATGACGATAGGTAACTTTAGGCATGCGCCCAACTGGGATGCGGTGTTATATTTACAATCGATTTGGCCACTCATTAGAAAAAAGATATCAGAAGCAGAGTTACATATTTATGGCTCTTATCCGCCACCAAAAGCAAAAGCCCTCAATAATCCTAAGACCGGATTTTTAATCAAAGGCTGGGCAGAGGATGCTTACACGGTAATAGAAAGCGCACGAGTTAGTTTGGCACCGCTTAGATTTGGTGCTGGCTTGAAAGGGAAGTTGATGGATGCGATGGTAATGCAAACACCAAGTGTGACGACATCGATAGGTGCTGAAGGGATGACGGTGCCAGATGCACCATGGCCGGGCACGATTGCCAATGATATTGAAAGTTTTGCAGGTGCAGCCGTGAAACTGTATCAAGATAAAGCCGATTGGGAATTAGCAAGAAGTCATACATTAACGCACCTGAGACAACAGTTTGATGCAGTCGTTTTGTCACGAAAGTTAGCTGAAAAAATAACCAAGGTACAGGAAAATTTAACACAACACCGTATCAATAATTTTACAGGTGGGATGTTGAAGCATCACACCATGACCAGTACTAAATACCTATCGAAATGGATTATGGAAAAAAATAAATAGAAATTATTTTTTCGATTGAAACCATTCGGCACTCAGTAAGCGATCATGCCGCTCACTTTCTAGACGTTCTATAAAGCTACAATCTTGTTTATGGACAGTCACGCCGCGATCACGCGTAACATAAGCGGTAATGGCATCAGGAAAAACAGGTTTGCAACATTTGGCCATGTTGGTTTGTAGATTGCCAACACCTTCTAGTATCACCTCAGTAGGCGTATCATGTGATGGTATTTTATACGAAACATGCTGTTGTAGTTTTGCAGTCGGCTTAGGATTAACTGCTGGACGTCCAGTAGAGTGATCTTCTGATGCTTGACGTCTAAACCAATGCCGTACTTTTGCACGCGCACTGGTGCTTTTTAAGTAACCCAATGTAGCGCGAATCCAGTCGCGGCTCGGCGCACCAATTTTATTGGTCAGAATTTCAACGTGCTGTGCATTTTGTAGCTGGTAATTAAGTGGGACGATATGACCATCGACCTTCGCACCACGGGTGCGGTGACCTAAATCGGTATGTACCGCGTAGGAAAAATCAATTGGTGTGGAACCTTTAGGCAAGTCAATCACATTACCTTGCGGGGTAAACACATAAACGTTTTCTTGAAACAAATCGGTATTGAACTGCTCGAGCAAATCACCTCTATCTTTTCGCTCTTCTTCCCATGTTAATTTTTGACGGAGGAGTGCAATTTTTTCATCAAGGACAGCATCACCTTTACTACCATCTTTGTAACGCCAATGTGCTGCTACACCCAGCTCTGAGTAAGCATGCATTTCATGGGTGCGAATTTGCACCTCTAGTGCTAAATCCTTTGGCCCCTTAACGGCGGTATGTAGAGAACGGTAGTTGTTACTTTTAGGTTTAGCAATATAGTCATCAAACTCACTGGCAATGGGTTGCCATAAAGCTTGTACGATACTCAGCGCGCTATAACAATCCTCTACGCTATTAACTAAAATACGCACGGCATGGACGTCAAACAATTGTTCAAATGTCAGGTGTTTGCAGCACATTTTATTAATGATGCTGTAGATATGTTTAGGCCGGCCAGCAACATCCGCTTTAATATTTTCAGCGGAAAGCTGTTCTTTCAACACTTGTTCGACCTGTTGAATATATTGCTCACGATCAAGCCGACGCGCATCTAATGACCTAGCGACCTCTTTATAAAGGACAGGCTTTAGATAGCGTAAAGAAAGGTCTTCCATTTCCCACTTGAGCTGCCAAACACCGAGGCGATTAGCCAGGGGCGCATAAACGCCATGAATTTCTCCTGCCACCTTTTGTTGCAGGTGAGCACTAGCCTTGGAAAGGCTACGGAGTGTCTGGGTGCGCTCAGCAAGTTTAATCAATACCACGCGAATATCTTCCACCATAGCCAATAGCATCTTACGGAGGCTTTCCATCTGTTGGCTTTGATTGCTATTGCTTTTATCTAGCTGGTTTAATTTTTCAAAATCAGTAAATGTTTGTACTTGCTCGATTTTAATTAATCCCGCGACCAAGTTGCAAATGTTGTAACCAAAGCGGGCTTTAAGTGTTTCTTGCCAATTGTCGATATGGCGAGGCGTGGCATATAAAATAGCGGCAGCGACGGCCTCTGCATCGAGATGCAAGCTAACGAGAATGGCTGCTGTCGCGGTCGCATGCTGTATCAATGGTAGTTCTGTTCTCTCTTTATGGCCGTCATAAGCTAAGCTTGCCAGTTGGCAAGCTTGCTTAATCATTTCAACTTCTGTTGCTGAAAAAGTGTTTGATAAAGACGTAATCCATTCCTCGGTATCCCGATCGGAAAAAGCAGGGACTTGTAACGCACTAGAGCCGTGAATCATGCGTGATTAGTCTTCGACTCTAAACCCTACTTTTATGGTGACTTGATAATGGCCAATTTTGTCATTTACAATATGACCACGTGTTTCTAATACTTCAAACCAATCCATGTGTTTAATGCTGGTTGCTGCTTTAGCAATCGCATTTTGAATGGCCTCATCAGTGCCAATGGGTGAGCTTCCAACCAGTTCAATTTTTTTATAGGTGTGTGTTGTCGCCATATTGTTCTCCAAATGATAGTGAATTCATCAATTAAAATGATGACTGTAATCATCACCTTTTTAATGCGTTATGACCAGTAGATTTTCTATGTAGTTCACGTTTGTATTCTATCAATAGTTTTGGCTCTCATGCTATGCTGTTGCCTCTGATTACCTTGTGATTTAAAAATAAATAAATCATAAAAACCATACTTGAGAATTCACACCATGACCAAAACGACAAACGAAACCTTTGTTACTAGTAAAGATGCTTCATTAGAATCTTCTATCAGCACTTTGCAAGGGAAGTTAGCGGCGCTCGATATCCATGTAGAAGAAAAGGCATGGCTCAATGAAGTTGAGGGTATTTGGTCTGTACATGTGACGAACCGGGATTGCCCACGCTTGTTTACTAATGGTAAAGGCGCATCGCAATTGGCGGCGCGTGCCAGTGCGTTGGGTGAGTACTTTGAGCGCTTGGGTACCAATTATTTATGGACGGATTTTTATCTAGGTGAAACCATTGCAAGTGCTGATTGGGTACATTACCCCAATGAGCAATGGTTTCCGCTACAAGGCGAGGCATGGCCGACGGAGATTCTGACGCCAGAGCTACAGAAGTTCTATAACCCAGAAGAAACAGTCGATGCTAGTCAGTTAATTGATCTGAATTCTGGGAATAAAGCGCGTGGTATTTGTGCGATTCCATATACGCGTTTACGCGATGATAAAACGGTATTGTTTCCGGTTAATTTGATCGGCAATATTTATGTCAGTAACGGCATGAGTGCGGGTAATACCATGATGGAAGCGCGCACCCAAGCGTTGGCGGAGATTTTCGAACGCAATATTAAAAATCGCATTATTACAGAAGGCATTTGTTTGCCCGATGTGCCAGAAGAAGTGATTGCTTGCTATCCTCGTATCGCAGCAGGTATAAAGGGGTTGCGTGATGCAGGTTATGGTATCTTGGTGAAAGACGCATCACTTGGTGGTGAATATCCAGTCATGAATGTGACCTTGTTGCACCCTAAAGATCAAGGTTGTTTTGCAAGTTTTGGTGCGCACCCGCGCTTTGAAGTGGCATTAGAGCGTTCGCTGACTGAGCTGATTCAAGGCCGTGCGCTGGATAGCTTAGGAGGCTTTGTTAAGCCAAGTTTTGATATGGAGGAAATTACTGACTCGCAAAACTTAGAAATTCATTTTGTGGATTCGAGTGGCGTGGTTAGTTGGGAATTTTTACGTAGCACACCAGATTATGAGTTTGTCGACTGGAACTTTGGTACAACAACAGAAGAGGATTACAACTGGAGCGTGAACAAGATTCAAGATGGGGGACATGATTGTTACGTTGCTGATTTTGAACATTTGGATGTTTATTCTTGCCGTATCTTTGTGCCAGGCATTAGTGAGATTTATCCGGTAAAAGAGTTGGAGTGGCAAAATAATACGGTCGGCAATGAAGTGCGTGTTTATGCACAACGCTTGCAAAGATTGACTGGAGAAGAGTCGGCCGAGTTACTAGACCTGTTGCTGGGTTTGAATTTTCAAGATGATTTACATATGTATATCTTGATTGGTTTATGTGCAGATGCGAAGTCACCTTGGCTAGACCTACGCATAGGCGAATTGAAAGCCTTGGCGGCTATTGCTGCTGGTGATAAAGATGAGATATTAGACGGCTGTGAATGGGTAGCGCAAATCAATGATTTGCCAGTAGCACGTTTGGGGGTCTATAGCTGTATTGCTGATTTAGTACAAATTGCAGAGAATTTAGAAAAAAATGTGAAGTTATATCAAGCGAATTTAGCTTTGATGTATGGCGAAGCCACCTTGCAACAAGCGCTGAGTTTGTTTAATCAAGAAACCCAGTATTTTGGGCTAAATGATTTGGGTGCGAACTATGAAGGCAGCCAAATGCATCAACAACTATTAGCGGCTTATGACAAAGTGAGAGCGCCACAAATAGGTTAAGCGCATTTGAAACCTACGCAAATTAAAACGACACTACACCCTCGCAACCAGCATCGTGATCGGTATGATTTTGAGAAGCTAGTTGCGACGAGTGCGGCGTTAAAACCTTACGTGAAGCCCAATAAATTTGGGGATGCTTCGATTGACTTTGCTAATCCACAAGCGGTTAAAACACTGAACCAAGCCTTGTTAAAGCATTTTTATCAAGTCGCGGTTTGGGATGTTCCTAAGCAGTATCTTTGTCCACCTATTCCAGGGCGAGCGGATTATTTACATTATCTAGCGGATCTACTAACGGACAATCAATTGAACAGTAACTCGGCTCGCGTGTTGGATATTGGTGTCGGTGCGAATGTGATTTACCCGCTCATCGGTCATCATAGTTATGATTGGCAATTTGTCGGCGCTGATATAGATGCAGTGGCATTGCGCAACGCACAACAGGTTGTTGATGCTAATGACTTAAACAACCCAATAGAACTGCGGTTGCAAAATAATAAAACAGCCATTTTTAATGGCGTGATACAAAAAAATGAGCACTTTACTGCTGCGATATGCAATCCACCATTTCATGCTTCTAAATCAGAAGCACAAGCGGGGGCACAGCGCAAATGGCGAGGCCTTGGTAAAAGTGGGGAGACGGCGTTGAATTTTGGTGGACAAAGCAATGAACTGTATTGTGAAGGGGGTGAAGAAACTTTTATCATTAACATGATTAACGAAAGCCAGTTATTCGCAACACAATGTATTTGGTTTACGACATTGGTCTCCAAAGCGACATCCTTACCCAGCGTTTATCGCGCATTAAAAAAAGTGGGTGCGCGAGCCGTTAAAACAATCGAGATGCAACAGGGCCAAAAGCAAAGCCGTATTGTGGCTTGGACGTACTTTAAATGAGGTGGCCTTATGCGTTCATGAGACGACTGACAACTTTGCGTTTCATTGGCTTGAGTAAGTTGGCTGCTCTTAATCCAACACTTCTAACAACGCGAGCGGGCATGCGATCATCAGCATAGAGTTTAGCAATGGCATTGGTGCCAAGGTATGAAGGTAAGGTAGCGCGTCTGTGCTGTTGCTCGAACTTAACAAGTGCTTTTTTTTGCACCAGCATCGCTGACCTTTGCAATTTGATTCGCTAGTGTTTCTGCCCCTAATAAGCCTAAATTAAAACCATGTGCAGTGACTGGGTGCATGCCAACAGCAGCATCGCCAATGAACGCGAAACGATCTGCAATAAAGCGATCGGCATAAATGGCTACGAGCGGATAAGCAAAGCGATCACTCACTAACGCCATGGCACCAAACTTATATTTTAAGCGTTGCTCTATTGCATTGGTAAAGTCGGTAGCGTCTAAAGCCAATAGTGCTTCTATCTCAGGTGTTGGCAGGGTAATCACAACAGATGAGCAATCACCAGCTAATGGCAATAAGGCGAGTGTTTGCCCAATATCAAAATTTCATAGGCCGTCTCGCGATGCAGTTGTGCATGCGACATACGGCAAACCAACATGCTTCTACCAAAATAAGTCATCTTGGCGCAAATGCCTATTTGTTTGTTTGTGGCGGAAAACAACTATCAGCGGCAACGAGTAGACGACTCTTTATTGGTTGATTACTTTTGATTGTGATTTGTATATGGTCGGTGTGGCTTTCTATGCTTTGTAATTCTACATCGGTGACGACTATGACATCAGGAAGGTACTTCACTTCCTCATATAAGCCGCGACGGATAGCATGGGTAGAAACCATAAAATCTAAACCTTTGTTAAAAGAGGGTGGTGCCGCAAAATCTAAACTGTATTTGGAATCGCCGTTGAATACTGTGGTGGCATTTAAAGCGGCATATTCATCTTTTTTTTAAAATGTAGGGCTACACCCATCTCGGTGAGCCATGACATTAAATGCTGAGTGAGGGCAATCTCACGCCCATCAAAAGGAGGCTTTTCTATTGCTGTTAATGGTTGGAGCTTTAAGATGGCAATTGTTCGGCCTTGCCCAGAGAGTAGCTTAGCTAGACTTAAGCCTGCAAGCCCAGCGCTAATAATGCATACATCAATCATGGTGTTAATCATGATTATAAATCGCTTGTAAAAGTAGCTGAAAACATACGTTTTATTTGCTTAATAGCATTTGTGCTAAATCAAAAAAGAGGTAGATCCTTTTTTGATTAACGAAACAGTTAAATGTTTAAAATGCAGGCTTACTTATATGATTACTGATACAGGCCTGCTGAATAGCATCGTTGATTTTAATTAATATAAGGTCTACGGCAGACCTTTAGTATGAAGTATGACTTATGCTAAATATTGGGAAGATTAACGCGTTGAGGGTATAGTCAAGCTATGCGAACCATTAAGATAAAATCACTGAAAGAGATGACTAATACAATAGACGATAAAGAACTAGCTGCACTTGTTGCATTAGATGACCCCGTTGAGTGGGCTAGCTTTAGCACTATGCAAGATACCGGCACTGGCGCTAATCAATGGGAGTCACATCTGGCCGTTGAGGGCATGCATTGCGCATCCTGTGCGCTCAATGTTGAAAAAACAGTTAGCGCATTGTCAGGCATTATTAGTGCCAATGTGAATGCGACTAGCGGTCGTGCCAGCATTATTTGGTCGTCTGATGAAACCAAGCCATCTACCTGGATGGGCGCGATTAACAAGTCAGGTTATAACGCTTTGCCCGCAGCGGATGCGCTGATGCGTAATGATAGGCGTAAAGGTAAGCGCTTAATGCTTTGGCGTTTATTGATAGCTGGTTTTTGTATGCTGCAAGTTATGATGTATACCATGCCTGCCCACTATGCGAGTCCAGGTGAGATCACGCAAGAAACGCTTAATTTAATGCGATGGGCTTCTTGGGTGTTGACCCTACCCGTACTATTTTTCTCTTGTGGACCCTTTTTCAGAAGCGCTTTAACCGATATTAAGCAGCGTCAAATTAGTATGGATTTACCTGTGTCATTGGGTATTTTGATTGCGTTCCTGGTGAGTACTGCTGCGACCTTTGATCCCAGTGGTTGGTGGGGTTCAGAAGTGTACTTTGGCTCACTCACGATGTTGGTCTTTTTCCTACTGACGGGGCGTTGGATAGAGTTACGCATGCGGGATAAAACGGCGGGTGCATTAGATGTGTTGATGCGCCGTTTGCCGAGTAGTGTTGAACGTCTAGCTGCAGATGGACAATTTGAACGTGTTGCCGTACGCCGATTGATGGTAGGCGATGAAGTGCGCGTATTGCCAGGCGAGTCTTTCCCCGCAGATGGTACAATCACCCTGGGTGAAACCAATGCTGATGAGTCATTATTAACGGGTGAGTCACGCCCGGTCTCAAAAAGGTTGGGTATGGAAGTCATTGCTGGCAGTCATAATTTGAGTACGGCCGTTCAAGTGAGTATTGAGAAAACTGGTGATAGCACACGCTATGCGCAAATTGTGGCATTAATGGAACGTGCTTCAATTGATAAGCCAAGACTGGCCATGTTAGCTGATCGTATTGCACAACCGTTTTTAATTACCGTGTTATTAGCGGCGGCGGGCACAGCGCTATATCTATGGCAGGTTGATCCTAGCCGTGCATTAATGACCGCTGTTGCGGTGTTGATTGTAACTTGCCCTTGTGCGCTATCGTTAGCGACCCCAGCGGCGATGTTAACGGTATCAGGTAAGTTGGCACGTTCAGGTGTGTTGGTACGCAAGATGCAGGCATTAGAAG
>JBLIIL010000059.1:0-9480 GCA_047634755.1 Methylophilaceae bacterium | reverse complement strand
TAAAGCGACTATTTACTGGTTGTTCAAGACCATTTAGAAGATACGCTTGCGTGCATTTAAAGCAGTGTTAGGGCTCCTTTAAATGCTAATACTTTCTAACGAGAATTCAATTAATGATAATGATTATCATTCGCAATGTAAAGCATTATTTGTGCTTTTATTGTTTAAGTTTAATTATGTTGATAATTCCACTGCCTTTACGCTGGAGAACATTGCTTTAATCCTAAGTTTAGTTAAACCCTTAATTCTTTTTCAATAAAATTGACCTTTTTTTGCATGTATTGTAGAGAATTAACTAACAAGAAAACTCATCCGGCTAATCAGCCTATCAATACGATATTTTGCGAATACCGTAGAAAAGCAGCTCAACCCATAGCAAAAATATAATCTCTGAATGTGTCTTCAAAAAAATACTACCACTTATGGAAAGCGCCCACTTTGTGCTGAAAGAAAAGAGAAAGCTTGGAAGCATATGCATGTGTCAAGAAAATTGGTTACTGAGCAGTTATATAATTTAGGCTAGATCACTCATGGTCTCAAGACGTGGGGTTAATTAAACCAACGACTATTCACTCACTTTTGGCTCACTTACAAATCCGATTTTTGTTATGCCTGTATTTTGTGCCTCCGCCATCACCTCAGCTAACACTTGATAACGGGTCGCTTTATCCGCCCTTATCTGCAGCTCTGGTTGTGGTTTTTGATCGGCAACTTGTGTCAACTTTTGCAACAACTCTCCATTCACTAATTGGGTATCATTCCAAAAAAGTTGCCCAACTTCATTAATAGATACACTAATCACTTCTGGCTTATCTAACAGCGGCTGGCTTGTGGCTTGTGGTAACTCTATTTTGACTGTGTGTGTGAGAATAGGCGCTGTAATAATAAAAATAACTAACAACACCAACATTACATCGACTAATGGTGTTGTGTTAATTTCACTCATAGGTTGCGCATGCTCACCAGGTGATAATGGGTTACTTCCTATCATGCTGGCATACCTTTGGCTGTAGAGGCGTCAGCAACACTTGCACCAATTGTTCGTTTAAACGGGGCAATATTGTCTTTTGCTTTCCCTTGCTTTATGACTAAAGGAGCGCCGGTAGTGAGTAAAGTGTGCAGGTCCTGTGCAAAGCTATCTAGCTTCGCCATGATTAAGCGATTAGATTTAATGTATCCGTTATAAGCAAGCACGGCTGGAATAGCAACTGCTAAACCAATGGCTGTCATAATTAGAGCCTCACCAACCGGACCCGCAACCTTATCAATTGATGCTTGCCCACTCATACCGATTGCTGCTAATGCATGGTAAATACCCCACACAGTGCCTAGTAAACCAACAAATGGCGCAATACTGCCGACAGAAGCTAATAGTGACAGTCCGGACTCTAACTCTGACTGTTCTTGTGATAATGTGCGTCGCAAATTACGTGCAATAAATTCATCTTGACTACAGGTGGCAGCAAGATTCTTACTCCCATGTTGTTGGTGATGCTGTGTAGATTCAACTGCTGTAATCAATAGGCGATAGGCTGGGGATTGTGTATCTTGCATTTGCATCGCCACTTGCAATGTTGGTTTACCCCAAAAATCAGCCAGATAACGCTTAATACTCGATTTGATTTTATATCCTTGATAGGCCTTGGTAATAATGTAATACCAACTGAGCACTGACATAACGAGTAAAGCCACCGCTACTAATATAGAAAGAAAGCCACTTTGTGCAATAAAGTCTGCACTATTAAATAGTTCTGTTGTTTGCATGCTGATCCTGTAATTTTTAATAAAACACTAAACTGAGACAATAAATTAATTGTCCAATGAAAATTTAACCGGCACTAGCACATAAGCACTCAGTGCTTCAGCCCCTTTACGTGCAGGGATAAAACGCCAGTTTTGCACAGCATTTATCGCTGCCTCGTCTAAACGTTTATACCCACTGCTGTTTTCAACTTCTACTTGGCCTGGTCCGCCTTTAGCAGTGACGAGCACCTTAAGTAACACTCTCCCCTCCTCTCCTTTCCGACGTGAAAAACGAGGGTAACTTGGCACAGGGTTATTTAAATAAGACACACCAAACTTAGGTGGCTTAATTTTTTCTTCTAACTGCACAACTTCTGCCACCTTATTAGCTGCGGCTAACACTGAAGCAGCCACCTCCATGTTATCTTCCAGTACAACATTTTCTACCCCTGGCTCTATGAATGCCTCAACGATTGGCTGAGTTGCTTCAACGACAGGAACAACCTTCTTAATTATCTTTTTTGGCTTAACCTTAGGCTTTGTTTTAGTTTTTTTAGTTATTTTTACTGGTACAACAGTTCGTACCATTTCAGGTTCAGGCATTAGCGGTGCCAGAATGCTAACTAGTATTGGTGCTGCTGACTTTTCCATATTCACTGGCGGGGGCTGGCCATTCACCAACATAGAAAAGACTGCTGTATGTACTAGCATCACTAGCAACAAGAAGAACAATTTTGACCAAGCTGGCCGCGTTTGTTTTATGCCATTGTTATTTGACTTAATTGCAAGGTTAAATAACTGTGCTCCAATAACATTTGTTGTCTTTTGTAACTGTAGTGTCAACCCACCATATCTGTTTTGGCTCTTCACCATTGCTAAAGGAAGTTGGCTTTTAGGTCCGTTTAGTAACAACACTGCGCTCAATGCATACCCCCGACCTTAATCGCTTCCGCTTCAAACTTTGTTTTTTCTAGCTGGTAATAACGTAAGTGCATTTCAGCTTCTTGGATGAGTCTGCTGAATAGCGCTAAATCCTGCGCATGCAACCGCACACTCACTGGCCCAATTTCCATTTCCACAACATCACAGCCCTCGCAATATTCAATTTTTCCACTTTCGTTTTGACTAAGCTGCATGCGCTTATGTGTATTTTTTGTGTTCATGGTGACTTCCTTTAAGGCAAATAAATCTTTTCATCTTTAGAAATCATGCTTCACTTTTGTCAGTAATAGTTTTTGTTGTTTTGTAACACTCAATAAGTAACGCTGACCTAAATGTAAAATAAAAATCATTTTTGCATCACCTATCATCTCTTGAGTGTTCAGCTCTTTTAACAGTGGAATATTCATGCCTACTCTGCTTTCTTAATGATCATTTTAAATTTTAGGCTCTAGCCTAAACGCCTCAACTATATTTACTAATTGCATCATTTAGATAAGTTTTGTTTTTATAAAAAAGAACCGACTTACATCAACTCTCATTGAAAGCGGTCTAAAAAGATCGTTCACGATCTAAGGAGATGCATATTGCTATGCATTTGCTACATTCAAGATGGGTTAGGACCAACTTAAATTCTGTTACTAATCAAGCACTCCTATACTCGATTAGCATAAAACTCTACGACTAACTGTAAATCTACCTCAAACGGCACATCCTCAATACCTGGATAATGCGCGAGTGTTGCTAATGCCTGCTGCGCATCCCAAGTAAGCCATTCCGGCCGCGTTAATGAGGGCTCTTTTATTGAGTCCACAACAATTGGAATCTGTTTACTGTTACTTCTAATTGACACCATATCGCCTACTTTCAATCTAATTGAAGGTATATTTGCACGCTTGCCATTGAGTAGAAAATGGCCGTGTGTCACTAATTGCCTAGCAGCAATGGTTGTTGGTGCAAACCCTGCACGGAATACTACATTATCAAAACGCCTTTCGAGTAGCTGTACTAAGCTCTCTCCTGTCGGCGCCTTCCCTTTTCTCGCATCCACAATTAAGCGCCGCATTTGTGTTTCAGTTAAGCCATAATTAAAACGGATTTTCTGCTTCTCTTTTAATTTGACGCCGTAATCTGAGATGCGCTTGCGAGTTGCTTTTTGGCCATGCTGCCCTGGTGGCGTCGGTCTTGCCTCTATACTCTTACGCGATAGCCCTGGCAAATCCAAACCTAGTGCACGCATTATTTTGACTCTTGGGCCTGTTAGTCTTGACATACTTTTTCCTAAACTTTTATCTGATGTTATTGCAACAAATCATGTTGCGGCATAACGCTTGCTTCGATTAATTGATATTCTGTTAAGACACTTTCCCACTGATCGATCAACATTCTAGCAACTGCATCTAAGTGTTCACTCTTATTCACTTCGGGTGCACTAAGATTACCTGCCAAGCGAAGTGCTAACTTTGCCAAATCGATTGACGGGTTTAATGCATAGCGTGTGGTGACACAACAAATTGCTACCATCACATCATTTGCTGTAGGCAATTCCGGATCAAACAACGAACTCTTACCCTCTGCTACCGATGTTTTCAAATTGTCTATATGCATATTTACCACCCGATTTCTTAAGTAATACTAATGGTAATGATTCGCATTAACAATGTAAAGCTTTATTTTACAATTAGTTTTGTTTGCATCGCTAATCTTGCTGCCGCCTTGCGCATCATTTCATTCATCCGCATAAAACTAACCGAATTCAACTTTAAAGATGTACCGCCAATCTCAAGCACCACCATATCTTGTGTTTGGTTATAAATAACTTTATAAAGCTCATTACTCGGTAGTGTTACCTTACTCATCACTGTTCTCATATTCATCCTTTGACTCTTTGTAGTTAACGAACTGCTTTTAAATAGTAATGATTATCATTTACATTGTCAAGCTAATGATTAAACTAACTTTAATTGGCTTGTAATCTTGACCAACTATAGGCAACCCGTTATTGTATAGGGTTCGTACAAACTACTATCACTGCAAGCTATATGACTCAAGTTCCCAACGACAAGCAAGAAACCTCCCCTCAATTTACAGGGGCCGAGATTCTAATTAAGTGCCTACATGAAGAGAAAGTTGAATTTGTATTTGGCTATCCTGGTGGGGCCGTGCTTAATATATATGATGCTATTTATCGACAGGATAAATTCAAACATATATTAGTGCGTCATGAGCAAGCAGCACTACACGCAGCTGATGCTTACTCACGCTCAACTGGTAAAGTCGGAGTTGCTTTAGTGACGTCAGGCCCTGGGGCTACCAATGCGGTTACTGGTATTGCAACTGCTTATATGGATTCAATTCCAATGGTGGTGATTAGTGGTCAAGTACCTACCTACGCTATCGGCGAAGATGCTTTCCAAGAATGCGATACGGTTGGTATTACCCGCCCTTGTGTCAAACATAACTTTTTAATTAAAGACATCAATGATATTGCTTCAGTGATGAAAAAGGCTTTCCATGTGGCATCTACAGGCCGGCCTGGGCCAGTGCTTGTCGATATCCCTAAAGATATTACCGCAACATTAAACAGTTTCGAGTATCCCAAAACGGTGGAGATGCGTTCATACAACCCTATTACTAAAGGGCACTCTGGACAAATTAAGAAAGCGCTTAAGCTTCTTGTAGAAGCAAAGCGCCCGATGGTCTACACCGGTGGTGGTGTCGTATTAGGCAATGCAGCACCAGAACTTACTCAATTTATTCAATCGTTAGGCCTACCAACCACAAGCACATTAATGGGCTTGGGAGGATATCCAGCAACAGATAAACAATCACTAGGCTGGCTTGGAATGCACGGCACGTATGAAGCCAACATGGCAGTGCAAGAGTGCGATGTATTGATTGCTGTTGGTGCTCGCTTTGATGATCGCGTGATAGGTAACCCTGAGCACTTCTTAAGCCGTCCACGCACTATTATTCATATTGATATTGATCCATCATCCATTTCTAAGCGTGTAAAGATTGATGTACCAATTGTTGGTGATGTGAAATCAGTACTAGCTGATTTGAATGATTTGATTAAATCTGAAAAGCCAGTACAGAATACAGCAGCCCTAGCGGAGTGGATGCAGCAAATTGAAGTGTGGCGTGCAAAAAAATTCTCAGAGTTTGCTTTAGACGACAAACTTATTAAGCCACAACAAGTGGTTAAGTCCCTATACGAAGTAACTAAAGGCGATGCTTTTATTACTTCTGACGTTGGTCAACATCAAATGTGGGCAGCACAGTACTATCCGTTTGATAAACCGCGTCGCTGGATCAACTCTGGTGGCTTAGGTACCATGGGCGTAGGCTTACCATATGCAATGGGCGTGCAATTAGCACACCAAGATGCACAAGTTGCCTGCGTTACAGGTGAAGCATCCATACAAATGTGTATTCAAGAGCTTTCTACCTGCAAGCAATATGAATTGCCAATAAAAGTAATTACGTTAAACAATCGCTATATGGGCATGGTAAGGCAGTGGCAAGAATTTTTCTATGAAAATCGCTACTCAGAATCTTATATGGATGCACTCCCCGACTTTATTAAATTAGCTGAATCTTATGGCCATATTGGTATGCGTATTACTGATCCAGCAGATGTTGAAGGAGCACTTAGAGAAGCATTTAGCCCAAAATTAAAAGATCGCCTCGTATTTATGGACTTTATTACAGACCAATCTGAAAATGTGTTCCCGATGATACCAAACGGCAAAGGCTTATCTGAAATGATTACAGGTAAGGAGTCATAATGCGTCATATTATCTCTATCCTCATGGAAAACGAACCAGGAGCGTTATCACGCGTTGCTGGTTTATTCTCAGCACGTGGGTACAACATTGAGTCGCTTACGGTCGCAAGAACAGAAGATGCAACCTTGTCCCGCATGACCATTGTAACTAGCGGTACTGATGCCGTGATCGAGCAAATCATCAAGCAGCTGAATAAGTTGATTGATGTGGTAAAAGTGTTAGATTTAAATGATGGCAAACATATTGAGCGTGAACTCATGCTCATCAAAGTCAAAGCATCTTCTGCTCACCGTGATGAAGTGAAGCGCATGTGTGATATTTTCCGCGGCCGCATCATTGATGTCACCGATGGTAGCTTCACAATTGAACTCACTGGCTCTGGTCAAAAGCTGGATGCCTTTATTGAAAGCTTGGACACAAGCGCAATTTTAGAAACAGTAAGAACTGGCGCGTCAGGTATTGGTCGCGGCGATAGAGTTCTCAAACTATAATCAAAACAAGCAATTGTATTTAAAGGAAAATAAATGAAAGTCTATTACGACAAAGACGCTGACCTCAGCATCATCAAAAGCAAAAAAGTAGCTATTATTGGTTACGGTTCACAAGGCCATGCACATGCGTTAAACCTTAAAGATTCAGGCGTAGATGTCACTGTTGGTTTGCGTACAGGCTCTTCATCATGGAAAAAAGCTGAAAATGAAGGCTTAAAAGTCGCTGAAACAGCAGAGGCAATCAAAGCAGCTGATGTTGTCATGATTTTGACACCAGACGAATTTCAAAAAGAACTTTACGAAGAAGTAGTTGCACCTAACCTTAAACAAGGCGGTACATTAGCATTTGCACACGGCTTTGCGATTCACTACAACCAAGTCGTGCCACGCGCTGACATGGACGTCATCATGATTGCTCCAAAAGCACCAGGTCATACCGTACGTTCAGAATTCGTACGCGGTAGCGGCATTCCTGACTTAATCGCAATTTACCAAGATACATCTGGCAAAGCAAAAGACCTTGCACTTTCTTACGCAATGGGCGTTGGTGGTGGTCGCACAGGCATTATCGAAACAACCTTTAAAGATGAAACAGAGACTGATTTATTTGGTGAGCAAGCTGTTCTATGTGGCGGCGCTGTTGAGCTAGTTAAAATGGGTTTCGAAACATTAACTGAAGCTGGTTATGCCCCAGAAATGGCTTACTTCGAATGCTTACACGAATTAAAATTGATTGTAGATTTAATGTTCGAAGGCGGCATTGCTGACATGAACTATTCCATCTCAAACAACGCTGAGTACGGTGAGTATGTGACTGGCCCTGAAGTGATTAACGAAGAATCACGTGCCGCAATGCGTAACGCATTGAAACGCATTCAATCTGGCGAATACGCAAAAATGTTCATCGCTGAAGGTGCATCAAATTACCCTTCAATGACAGCGCGACGTCGTAACAATGCAGCACACCCAATTGAAATTACTGGTGCAAAGTTACGTTCCATGATGCCTTCAATTGCAGCGAATAAGATTGTTGATAAAGAAAAAAACTAAGCAATGCATTTAAGTAGCAATAATAAAAAGCACAATCCATCAGGTCTGTGCTTTTTCTTTATTCATTTCTAGTAAAATATAAGCCACGATTCACAAAGAAAGCATGCATTGAAACTTGCTATCATTTTACAACACCTTGCACCGAAGCAACTCATCACCATCATTACTGGCAAGCTAGCCAATCTCGAGTGCCCAAAACTCACACCCAAGGTAATTGCGTGGTTCGTCCAGCGCTATCAAGTGAATATGCAAGAAGCGGCTAACTCAGACATTAATAGCTATAAAACTTTTAATGACTTCTTTACACGGCCATTAAAAGATGGTGCGAGACCATTTGCAAAAGCTGATTTTATCTGCCCTGTTGACGGTGCGGTTAGTCAGATGGGTGCAATCCAGAAAAACCAAATCTTTCAGGCAAAGGGACATGGCTACTCAACATTAGCGCTCGTCGCTGGCAATGTGCCATTAGCCAGTCATTTTGAAGATGGTCACTTTATCTGCTTGTACTTAAGCCCCAAAGATTATCACCGCATTCACATGCCTTGCGCTGGAAAATTAATTAGCATGACTTATGTGCCAGGTGATTTATTCTCAGTTAACCCAACAACTGCAGAAAATTTACCTAATTTATTTGCGCGCAATGAGCGTGTGGTTTGTGAATTCTCATCAGAAGCGCATGGTCGATTTTTAATAGTATTGGTTGGCGCAACTATCGTTGGGAGCATGGCAACCGTTTGGCATGGCATAATCAATCCGCCACGCAGTCCGTCAGTTCGGAAATGGGTATATAAGAATCAAGAAATCAGCTTGGAACAAGGAGAAGAAATGGGACGCTTCTTACTCGGCTCAACTGTTGTCATGCTTTTTGAGAAAGAAGCGTTATCCTTGAATAAAAACTGGCAGCCGACTCACCCAATTCAATTGGGCGAAGTCATGGGAAATAAAGCAGCAACTTAAAGCAACAAGCCAGATTGACCAACCAACTTAGTAGCCGCTGGCTTCCTTGGCCTTCACGTCAGGTTGATTTTCTTCTGCGTTTTTTGGCTTGTGATGCAAATAAACAGCCAATTCATTTAATGCCATCTTATAAACTTCACGTTTAAATTCCACCACATTTTCAAGCGGCACCCAGTAGTCACTCCAACGCCAAGCGTCAAATTCCGGATGTGGTGTCGCGCGTAATGAAACATCGGTATCCCGCCCAACCAAACGCAACAAAAACCAAATTTGCTTTTGACCGCGATAGCTACCACGCCATTCACGTCTTATCCAATTAGTTGGCACTTCATAACGTAACCAGTCTCGGGTACGGCCTAAAATTTCAACATGCTCTGGACGCAAACCTACTTCTTCCATCAGTTCACGATACATCGCCACTTCAGGGCTCTCTCCATGATCAATCCCGCCCTGTGGAAACTGCCAAGCATGCTCGTGAATACGCTTACCCCAAAACACTTTGTTTTGCG
>JBLIIL010000058.1:0-9652 GCA_047634755.1 Methylophilaceae bacterium | reverse complement strand
AGAAGAGCATGTAGAACGAGAAGAGCATGCAACGGCTGGTGAAATTATCGCATTGGGTCAGACAGTCAATGTGGCCTGTGGGCAACAAGTGTTGAGTATCCAAGTATTGCAAATGCCCGGTGGAAAACGGCAGGATGCGATACAGTTTATTCAAGGCCAACATGTGAAAATTGGTGAGATTTTTCAATAAGCGGTTTTAGTAGGCGGTTGGGTTTTCTGGTGATTAATCCGATATTGGTACAGTTGGCATTTAAAGAAGATTGGGTATGTTAGTAAACTGGCTTAAAACATTCGTGTTGATGGCGGCGATCACTGCACTGTTTGGCACGATAGGCGCATTTATCGAAGGCGGGCGGGATGGTGCTAGCGTTGGCGGAGGCAGGCACGATGAATATTTATGCGTACTGGTTCTCAGATAAGGCAGTGCTGAAAATGTATGGCGCGCAAGAAGTCACCCCAGATAATGCAGCGTTTCATGGTTATTACAGTATGGTAAGAGCTGGCAGAAAATGCTGAGTTGCCCATGCCGAAGGTGTATGTGATTAATGAGCAGCAGCCGTCGCAGCGACCACAGGTATTATGCCAGGCATTAAGTGAACGTGAATTACGGGGTGTCATGGCGCATGAGCTGGCACACGTTAAGCATCGTGACATGTTGATTCCTACCATACCCGTAACTGGCGCGATAGCTTCTTTTGCATGATTTGGTGCGATGGGTGGGCGGCGTGGAGGCAACCCATAGTAGGTTTATTAACGATGTTTTTGGCGCCGATGGTAGCATAATTAATACAAATGGTGATTTCACGTGCACGGGAATATGAAGCGGATAGAGTGAGTGCTGAAATTAGCAAGAACCCTAAAGCCTTCGCTAGTGCATTAGAAAAATTCAAAATTTTGTGCGTCAAGTGCCTAACCAAACAGCTAAAATGCACTCGGAGACTGGGCAGATGATGATTAATCCACTGTCAGGTAAAGGCCTAAAAGGCTTGTTTAGCACACATCCGCAAACGGAAGAGCGTGTTAGAAGGCTGTTGGAGATGGTCAATCATTACCAGTTTATTAAGCTGGCTCATTTAAAGTGAGTGCTTTATGTGGCGTCTATACAGTGTCTTTCCCTGAGTGGGTTGATATGCAGTAAAATCCTAGCTATTGAAAACTGAAAGCCTTCTTTGTATATTTCACAACAAATTGCCGCCATGGCTGTAGCAGACGTTCTAGCTGGGCGTAACCTTACCTTGGCACTGCCTGATGCACTTGATGTGTTTCCTAAATCGACGCCGCAACAACAAGGTGGAGGGGCGGATTTAAGTTACGGTACTTTACGTTTTTATGGTGAAGTAAATGCTTACTTAACGCAATTGCTAGAGAAGCCACTCAGTAATGTTGATATTAATGCTCTATTATTGGTTGCTCTTTATCAATTGTTGCATGATCAGGCGGATGATTTTACGGTGGTTAATCAAGCCGTAAAAGCGGCTGGGCATGCTAAACCACGCTGGGCAAAAGGTTTGGTCAACGGCGTGCTACGTAACTTCTTACGGCAAAAAGAAGTGCTTTCAGAAAAATTAAAAAAAGAAGAAGTGGCGCTTTATTCTTATCCAAAGTGGTGGATTAATAAGCTTAAGCAACAATACCCTAATGACTGGCAATCTATTTTAGAAGTCGGCAATACACATCCACCAATGACGTTGCGGGTGAATGCAAAACAATCAACGACGGAAGCTTATGCAAAGCTGCTAGCACGTCAGAACATTGATGTTACAACCTTAGGTGGTGAGGCAGTTATCCTCAGCAAACCAATCATAGTAGAACAAGTGCCTGGCTTTGCAGATGGTGTTGTTTCTGTACAAGATTATGGTGCGCAATTGGCGGCACATTTGTTGGATATAGCACCTAATATGCGCGTATTAGATGCTTGTAGCGCCCCAGGCGGAAAAGCAGGCCACTTATTGGAGCTGAGTGATTTAGTACTGACTGCGTTAGATAATGATGCAGGTCGTTTGAAGCGTGTTGCTAGTAATTTAACGCGATTAGATTTGCAGGCAGATTTGCAGTTAGGAAGCGCTGCTAAATGGAAGAGTGAACAGCCATTTGACCGTATTTTAGCGGATGTGCCGTGTACGGCTTCAGGTATTGTGCGGCGGCATGTGGATATTAAATGGTTGCGCCGTGAGTCAGATATTGTCTCCTTTACGCAACAACAAGCGGCCATTTTGGCCAATTTATGGCATTTATTGTCAAAAGGCGGTAAATTGCTTTACGTAACTTGTTCAGTTTTTGCTGAAGAAAATCAGCAGCAAATTGATCAATTTATCAAATTAAACCCTGATGCAACACAATTGCCACTGAAGCTAACGGATGACAGAATTAAAGATATTAACATTCAGCAAGGTCAGCTGGTTCCTTCCAAGACCCATGATGGATTCTTTTATGCATTGTTGCAAAAAAGTTAGTTTATTTATTGCTTTCATGATGACCTGTTTGCTGGCCTTAGCATCCGATCATCAGGTCATCGTTAAAAGTGCGGATTTAAAAGCGTCGGGCGAAGCTTATATGCTGAATGCCGATTTAGAAATTTCGCTTGGTCAAACAGTAGAAGAGGCCATTAACAAAGGTGTTCCTGTCGAATTCGTCTATGAATTTAAGCTGGTTAGTCCGCGGGCATTTTGGTTTGATAAAGTTGTTGTTAAAACGAGTACCCGGATTACGGTTAGTTACTATGCCTTGAGTCGACAATATTTGGTCAAGCAAGGCGAACGACAAACTTCACATGAGATTTTAAGAGAAGCGATGATAGAGCTAGTGCAACTCTATGATTGGGGTGTATTTGAGCGGACTCTTATTGAAAAAGGTAGAGACTATCAAGCGATACTGAGTATGCATTTAGATGATAGTCAGTTGCCTAAGGCAATCCAAGTGAAAGCGATTCGGTCTGAAGATTGGCACTTGGCTTCTGAAGATTTTGTATGGGAACCAAAAGTCGAGTGGTTGCCAGAAAATATGAATCAGTAGCATGAAATATATCGTCTTTTTTAGTGCGGCGTTGGGTTTGGTCCTGTTGTACTTGTTATCGCTAGCTAGTGCGAATACAGCGGTAGTCGGTGATTATTATAAAATCCTACTCTATTTGAATATTGGACTTGCCACCTTGCTTGTGGTGCTCATTACTTTTCAGATTAAAAGTCTATATAAAAGCATTAAAAATCAGGTGGTGGGTAGCCGCCTTAATTTACGCATGGTGAGTGCGTTTGCCATGATGGCGATTATTCCAGGATTAATTGTTTATTTGGTTTCTGTTAATTTTCTTTCGCGTTCTATTGAGTCTTGGTTTAATGTGAAAGTAGAAGCGGCCTTAGACGGTGGCTTAAGTTTGGGTCAACGTGCATTAGATACTCTGCTTGATGATATGGAAAATCAAGCAGAAAGCATGGCGACGACATTGGCATTGCAGCCAGGGCTTTTACATTACAGGGTATTGCATGATTTGCGGGAACGCTCCGGGATACAAGATGCGACATTGTTGTCGTCAAGTGGGCGTATCATGGCCGTCTCAAGTACTGACGCTTCAAGTTTTTTACCAGAGCTACCAAGTGTGTCGCAATTGCGGCAAGCTCAATATCGGTTGGTCGGTAAAGTAGAGCCCATTCCTGATAAAGGGCTGTATTTGCGGGTTTTAGTGCCAGTTCACTCGCAAGAGCTAACTGGTGAGACATCGATTTTACAGTTGTTACAACCCGTGCCTAAATCGCTGTCGAATACAGCAGAAGCAGTGCAAGAGGTGTACCGTGATTATCAAGAGCTTTCCTATAGCCGCAACTCTATTAAAGATGTTTTTAAGCTGACGTTGACCTTGGTGCTGATGCTAGCCATGCTTTCTGCCTTGGCGATTGCCTTTGTGTTGAGTCGCAGGCTATCACGGCCATTGACGGTGTTGGCAGAGGGTACCAGAACGATTGCTGATGGTAATTACAGTAAAATGTTGCCAGAACATGGCAATGATGAGCTTGGTGTCCTGGTGAAGTCATTTAATAGTATGACGCGCCAATTAGGGGATGCAAATAAATCGAATGAGCGAAATCATCAGCGATTAGAGGCTGCGCGTGCTTATTTAGAAACAACGTTGGCGCATTTGTCTTCGGGTGTATTAGCGATTAATCGCAAAGGTGAGCTACGTACGTTTAATTTGGCGGCAAAAGATATTTTAGGGTTTAATTTAGCACAATACGAAAATAAAAAGCTGTCGCAAATAGCGGTTGAAAACTCTTTTCTTGCCGAGTTTATTAAAGTGATACAAACGCACTTTGAGCTCACCGTTGATGAAGGTCAAGTGAGCGCAGAGATGAATCGGCAGTTGGAAGTGCTAGGGCCTTCAGGAAAGCAGTTGCTATCGGTGCGGGCAACACGGTTGCCAGCCAATGCCAATAGTGGCTTTGTTGTCGTGTTTGATGATATCACCACCATGGCACAAGCGCAGCGTGATGCTGCTTGGGGTGAGGTTGCTAGACGGTTAGCACATGAGATTAAAAATCCTTTAACACCGATTCAGCTGTCTGCTGAGCGTATGCTGCATAAATTATCTGATAAGCTAAGTGCAGAAGATGCGCGCATGCTAGCAAGTGCGACGAGTACGATTGTGAGTCAAGTGGACGCGCTAAAGTCCATGGTGAATAAGTTTAGTGAATATGCAAGAGCACCATCAGCCAGTATGAAAAAGATTGATTTAAATCAGCTAATACGAGATGTGTCTGGCTTGTATGAAGACTCGCATGCAGATATCACCTATGATTTGGCAACGGTCATGCCTGACCTGCTAGGCGACTCGACAATGTTGCGACAGGTATTGCATAATTTGATGCAGAATGCACAAGATGCATTAGAAGGCCAAGCTGAACCAAAAATCACCGTTAAAACGAGTTTAGATAATAATACTGCTGTATTGATGGTGAGTGATAATGGGCATGGTTTTTCTAAGCAAATACTTGCGCACCCCTATGAGCCTTATGTGACGACAAAAGCAAAAGGGACTGGTTTAGGATTGGCAATAGTAAAGAAAATGGTAGAAGAGCATTTGGGGCAGATTTTCATTACAAATAATACTACTGGTGGCGCTTGTATCAGCATAAAAATGCCACTAAAAGAAGCGTTGGCGGATCTGGAAGCACAGAAAATCGACTTGGAAAATGAGTCATAATATTTTCAATTAGCGACACTTAAGTAAGAGTGTAATCGAAGTAAAAATAGTACAGAGAAAAGGTAGTATCAATATGGCATCTAGGAATATTTTGGTTGTAGATGATGAGGTCGGCATTCGCGAATTGTTAAGAGACATTTTGCAAGATGAAGGGCATCGTGTGATTACTGCTGAGAATGCAGAAGTCGCTCGTGAGGCACGGCTGACTGCACGACCTGATTTGGTGTTGCTAGACATTTGGATGCCAGATTGTGATGGGATTAGCTTGCTGAAAGAATGGGGCAATGCAGGTTTGTTGAATATGCCTGTGGTGATGATGTCAGGACATGGCACGATTGATACGGCGGTAGAAGCCACGAGAATCGGTGCGTTTGATTTTCTAGAAAAACCAATCGCGCTACAGAAGCTATTAAAAACGGTGAATGAAGCATTGCTGCATGCGGAAAGTTTACCTAAAACAGAAATGAATTTAGCTAGCCTTGGTAAGAGCAAAACAATCAATGAACTTAAGCAAAGGTTGGAGCAAATATCGCGTATCTCAACACCATTGTTACTCATGGGTAGTAAAGGCGGCAGTGTTGAATTATGCGGTTATTTTTTACATGAGGTAGGTACCCCATGGCTCTCTTTAAAAGACAATGAAAAATTAAAAACTGCGCCATTAGTGCTGTTAGAGCAAGCACGCGAAGGCATTATCTTTATTGAGGAGCTGACAGCGTTGTCGGTTGCGGAGCAAAAAGGCTTAAGTCTCTTACTGTCCAATGCTAGTAAATATGATGTGCGCATTATTTGTGCGACGATCTATAGCCTATCGCAGTTGGCTGAGCATGCAGAGTTGGAGCAGTCTTTACTACAATTGCTCGCTAACACCCATTTAAAAATACCTGGCTTGAATGAACACCGTGAAGATATTCCAGAGCTTGTGTTGGCCATGGCAGCCGTGCTGGCAGAGTCCTCTGGTATTGCTTATAAATACTTTGATGTGGCGGCGCTTAATGCCTTGCGTAATGCGGAATGGACAGGTGATTTAAAGCAGTTAGAAGCTGTTGTTCAGAACCTGATGTTAACTAGCCTTGGTGAGAAAATTACTTTAGAAGATGTTGTGCGGGTACTAGAGGAGTTTATCGGTGCTGTAGAGATTACTGACCAAGTCCTACCCATTGATTTAGTGCAACCATTTCGACCAGCAAGAGATGAATTTGAACGTTATTATTTCAAACACCATATGAAATTGATTAACAATAATATGACTAAGTTGGCTGAAATTTCTGGTTTAGAGCGTACTCACTTGTATCGCAAACTTAAACAGCTAGGCGTGAATATTAAAGGCTAGCTGTTGCTATTCGTCTTATAGACACACTTCTAGTACCACAGGGGTGTGGTCACTCGGGCGTTCTAGTTTTCTAGGCGCTTTATCAATGATGCAGGATGCACATTTTTCTTTCAGTGCAACACTCACTAGGATGTGATCAATCCGCATGCCGCGATTACGTCTAAAGGCCATCATGCGGTAATCCCACCAAGTAAACTGCTTTTCCTCTTTGTTAAACATTCTAAAACTATCATGCAAACCCATTTCTAGCAGCTCTTCAAAGGCATCTCGTTCTCTAGGGCTAACTAAGATCTCACCTTCCCATGCGGCTGGATCATGACAGTCGCTATCATCAGGCGCAATATTATAATCACCTAATATCACCAAGTTTGGATATTTTTTTAGCTCTTCCAATAGCCAAGCACTGAGTGCCTTTAGCCAGCGCATTTTGTAATCATATTTTTCAGAATCAACAGCTTGTCCATTCACGACATAGACGCAAATAACACGTATACCATCAATCGTCACACTAATTACACGCTTTTGTTTATCTTCAAAGTCTGGAATGCCTTTTTGCACATCCGTCATCTCATGCGTACTCAAAATCGCCACACCGTTATAAGTCTTTTGACCGCTATGGACTGCGTTATAGCCAGCGGCCTTCAGCTCATCGTATGGAAAATTAATGTCTTCTTGCTTGGTTTCTTGTAAGCACAGCACCTCGATTGGATTTTCTGCCAACCAATCTAATACATGCGGTAAGCGGACTTTTAGAGAGTTGACGTTCCAAGTAGCAAGTTTCATATGTGTGTTTCGAATGGTGTTTGAATGGAACTCACTTTATCATGCGGCTATATATGGGTCAAAATCAATATAGCGTTACTCGGCTGGTGAAAGTGCTTCCTGCAGCAAGTCGCCAAGTTTCTCTGCAATACAAATAGCAGAGTGTGCATCATTTGCTGCATATTGAATCTGACTTCTTTGTAGTGGATAAGCACCCCAATTAGAAGTTTGCGCACCTTTCCCTAAGCGCAGCTTTAGCACCATGGCTACGGCTGCTCGTGCACCAATCGTATTCTTTTCGCCAGATAGGTTTTTTAGTGCGAGTGATAAATCGAGAGTGTTCACAATATCGATGTCGAGTTTATTGCGAAGTTCTTTAATATCATCACGAATACCAAAACCAATTTTTATAATATGAGTATTGCTCAATATTGATCTAGCGGCTGAAACGGCTGCATTAAATCGTGTGGGGAATAAGAAGGCTTTTGAGGATGTAGATAATTGAATTAACGTAGGGCCTGCGCTTACCTGACCTTTACGGAAAGTCGGCTTAGTCTCAGTATCAAAACCAAGTCTAGCTTCGTTATTTAAAGCAGTTAATGCTTCGTTTGCATCTACTTCGTTTTCAACTAATTTAATATCAGAAAGGTTAAGTCTACTGTATAGAGGATAGGCTCTGATTTCTTCTTTAGATGGACGGTGCATGCATTAGACCTTTTTGAATTTAAGATGAAAGGATATCACCTAAATCTGCATTTGGATTCCTTCCCCTTAGGAGCAATGGAATCTGATGCTGTGCTTATTTCGGAAGATGGGTCATTACGGCTACTCTCATATGAAACAAAGGGTACAAGCATCTATGTGCATTCAGCCTGTATTAATGGAAGCGTGTGAAAGGGACTTCCTTAGTGAAGATGTATACGCAGATATCATTATTGTCAAGATGAACGAAGGGCATGACTTCATAAGCATTCGAGTGGAAGATATGCTAGCCATTGCTAAACGCACACCAAAATTAATCGCTAAGGGCGTAAAGCTTGCTATAGAATCTTTCCGCAGACCAACATTCGACATCATCTCCGGAGTCGAAGTTGTAAGTAATTTTCTAGAAAATTCTGTTTCTACCTTATCCCCTAATGTAGTAGTTGCATATGGAAAACTAGCACTAGATGTTCTTCAACATGACCGTCTAGAGTTAGCTGACGAAATACATCGAATATTGGCTGTATCACTTCAAAAAATTAACCCTAGCGATCGCAATCTAAGTAAAAAAGAGCGAAAAATATCTGCCAAACTTCTCGAGGCTCCTAGCCGGCCTCATATTGAACTTAGATTAACACCGGTTGCAGCTGCAATACGTAACATCTACTCTGGCCGTTAACGTTCAATTTTTTACCGCTTGTTATATACCTGCTAGGTTCATTTGAATTTATGCCCATAAAATAGATATCGACCCAATGCTCACCCTCTTCGGAAAAAGCCTTAGCCTAAACTAAAGTTGACCAATATAGAGCTAATGGTTCCCATAGCGAGATTCGAACGCAACGCCTTCTCCGTATTTGTCGGTTAATGCGTGACAGTCTGTGTCTTTTTGCAACCATCCTAAGCTTGAGATGAGTGACTGCTCCATCCTGTCTGCTGAACCAAGATTAACTATAAAGAAAGCCACTTAATTTGAATGACTCTTGAAAAACACAAAAAAATTAGAAGTAGTAATTCAGCCCTAAAGATATATATGTGTTAATTTATTTTCTAATTTAACTTCGCTTTGATTTGCAGTTTCAGTACCAACCACACCATGAGCATTACCACTATCTTTTCCAAGATCAATATATGAATAATCTAGGTTGATACCCAAATGCTCATTAAACTTCTTCTCTATACCAAATCCAATTACATAACCTACTTTAGTATCATTATCACTACTCTCAAACAGTGTCGGGCAACATAAAATCGTTCGATGCTTGTTTTCAACAGCAGCCACTGCGAGACCAGCTGTTACATACGGTAAAAAACCGTTTATATCAACACCCGCCTTGCCACGGAAAGTGGCTAGCCAATTCAACTTATCCACTCTCTTGTAACTATGATCATTAGAATTAATTCCGTCAGAGGTTTCACTTTTGATTTCAGCATCAACATAAGTTAAATCGGCCAAAACCCCATAGACAAAATTGTTAGTTTGCCAGTTATACCCACCTTTAATGCCAAAACCTAACCCAGAGTCTGATTTTTTATCATTTGTAGCCGCCCATACATCTGCTACCTCAGGATCCTCGTCAAACAAAGCGCCATGCCTTTTGTTTTCATAATCATATTTCGAGAAATTCAATCCAACATTTGCACCTGCTCAGTTTCAGCAGCAT
>JBLIIL010000057.1:0-9982 GCA_047634755.1 Methylophilaceae bacterium | reverse complement strand
ATCCTGAAACGGTAGACCTGACTATTTGTGATTTGGTTTTCTTTGCGACGCCGCATGGTGTGGCTATGGGACAAGCGCCTGCACTATTGGCTGCCAACACTAAAGTGATTGATTTGGCTGCTGATTTTAGATTGCAAGATACGACAGTATTTGAAGAGTGGTACAACATGCCACATAGCTGCCCTGATCTGTTGGAAGAGGCTGTATACGGCATTCCTGAACTGAATAGGGCGGATATCAAAGCAGCTAATGTGGTTGGCAATCCAGGCTGTTATCCAACAACTGTGTTGTTGGGTTTGGCGCCATTATTAGAACAAAGGCTGATTGATTTTTCAGCACCCATTATTGCTGATGCAAAGTCAGGAGTTTCGGGTGCAGGTAGAAAAGCATCAGGGGCTACGTTGTATTCTGAAGCCAGCGATAATATGAAAGCCTATGGCCTTTCTGGACACAGGCACCATCCTGAAATTGATGCACAGCTTAAACAATTAGCTGAGAGAGATTTGCAGTTTATTTTTGTACCACACTTAGTACCAATGATTCGGGGAATGCTGTCGACGCTCTATGTTAAATTGACCGCTAATGCTAAAAATGTAGATTTGCAGTCTTTATATGAGCAGCATTATGTAAAAGAATATTTTATTGATGTGCTGCCAAAAGGACAATTTCCAGAAACAAGGTCTGTTCGGGGATCCAATCACCTGCGGATTGCGTTACAGCAACAAGCAAGCGATTATTTAACGATAGTTGTAGTGCAAGATAATTTGGTCAAAGGTGCGGCAGGGCAGGCGGTACAAAATATGAATGTAATGTTTGGGTTTGAGGAGCATACGGGCCTAAACGTTGTTCCATTAATGCCTTAATGAACTAGATTGTATGAGAGAATTTCAACGTAGAGTACGAAATCATTATGGCTATACTGCTAGGCGTGTTGCGGTTAAAGCTGAAAGGCCGTGGTACTATCGAGTGGTTATTGCACTTTTATGTGTTGGGCTGGGCTTTGGTTTGTCCTATTTCATGATGAGCAACAGTGATTATGAAAAAATTGGTAGTCAATTAGTAGAAATGCACCATCAAAATAAAATGCTTGAGTTCAAGTTGATAGAGGCGCAACGTGAGTTGCAAATAGAGTTGGCAACCAATAATAAGCTTGCTAAAGATCTTGCTAAAGTACAAGATGAGAATCTCAAGGCAAAAGAGGATTTGTTATTTTATAAAAAGATGACGAACAAATAGCTTAGTTTAGAATAAGGTGAAAATTGAAATGTTGTTTAAAAAAGTGAATAAAATAGATAGCCGTATCGACACTTTGGTTGGTACAGATACTGTCCTTACTGGGGATTTGACATTTAGTGGTGGTTTGCGAGTTGATGGCACTATTCGTGGGAATGTACAGGAACAAGCCGGTTCGCAAGGCACGATTATCTTGGGTGAGAATGGCCGCATAGAAGGTGCAGTAAGTGCGACAAAAATTGTGTTAATTGGTGGTACCGTTGTCGGACAGGTTAAAGCGGGGCAATTTATTGAGTTGCAAGCTAAAGCGCGCATTAAAGGTGATCTGTATTACACATCATTAGAAATGCATATGGGTTCAGTGATTGATGGAAAGTTGGTTCACAGCGAAAAGAGTGAAGCCAATGAAACTGATGAGCCAATTTAAGGTCTTTTAAATTAGAACAAGTGAATTCAAGGAGTCGAGATGAGTACAGCAATTGATTTAGCAGAGGTGGAAATACCAGCACCACCAGCACCATTAATCTTTACGGATAATGCAGCCAAGAAAGTAAAAGAGTTAATCGAGGAAGAAGGCTCGGCAGAATTAAAATTACGCGTCTTTGTTAGTGGTGGGGGCTGTTCTGGTTTTCAGTATGGATTTACTTTTGAAGAGGAAGTGAATGAAGATGATACGCAGGTGGAAAAAGACACGGTAACATTGCTAATCGACCCAATGAGTCTGCAGTATTTAATGGGTGCGGAAATTGATTACCAAGATAATCTACAAGGGTCTCAGTTTGTGATTCGCAATCCAGAAGCAAAAAGCACTTGTGGCTGTGGCTCATCCTTTTCTGTTTAGCTAGTTTTTGATAGCTAACATTTGCTGTGTGAGTGATTCACAGCATCGTTAAAGTAGTATATTCTTATTAACTGCATCCAAATCGGATGCAGTTTTTTGTTTGTGCCTCAAACATAGGCACCTGAATCTTAAAAAGAGCAATTAACCATTATGAGCAATCAACCCCAAAAAGAGAGCGGTAAACATCAAGACGGTGTGATTTACGCGCCATGGGAAAGAAGGTTTAGTAAGGTATTGACGCCTTTTGATGAGTTTGTACACGGTCAAACTACGAGTGGACTCTTGCTTATGGCAAGTGCATTGGTTGCTTTGCTTATGGCGAATAGTTTTTTCTATGAGACTTATTCACATATTTTGCATACATTGGTTGGTCTTAATATTGGTGAGTGGAAGTTAGAAATGAGCCTGCATCACTGGGTTAATGATGCCTTGATGGCTTTGTTCTTTTTCTTGGTAGGGATGGAGCTCAAGCGTGAAATTATGGTAGGGGAGCTATCTGACTTGAAAAAAGCCGCTTTACCAATCGTTGCAGCGATTGGCGGCATGATTGTTCCAGCGTTGTTGTTTTTTTCATTCAACCAAGAGGGTGATGCTAGCCGTGGTTGGGGTATTCCCATGGCCACTGATATTGCATTTGCGGTAGGTGCTTTAGTACTGCTGGGTAATAAAGTACCTAAAACCTTAGTCACTTTTTTAGTAGCGCTGGCAATTGTAGATGACCTAGGTGCTGTATTGGTTATCGCACTTTTTTATACAAAAGAGTTGATACCGATGTGGATCGGCATTGCCGCTCTGTTTGTTGGTGTGTTGATGCTTTTCAATACTATAGGTATTCGCAAATTGACACCCTACTTCCTTGTCGCAGTACTGCTTTGGTATGCGTTATTACAGTCTGGTGTACATGCAACTATTGCGGGTGTTTTGGGTGCATTTTCCGTTCCAGCGAGACCAAAGTACGACCCCGGATTGTTTGCTAGTAGACTCAAAGAATTAAGGGAAAGATTCAAAACAGGCCTAGATTCAGGAAAGAACATTTTAGCTAACAATCAGCTACAAGCCGTTGTCCGGTCGTTGGAAACCGATATTAATTTTGTGCAAACACCATTGCAAAGTTTGGAACATCATTGGCATGTGCCAGTTGCCTTTTTTGTGATTCCTATTTTTGCCTTGTTTAATGCAGGGGTTCCTTTACAGTTCGAATCATGGTCTGCCGTGCTAACCAACCCAATTGTGCTTGGTGTTAGTGCGGGTTTAGTTGTTGGGAAATTTATTGGTATCGTTGGAGCTTGTTGGATTTTTCTGAAGCTTGGTTTAACGCAGTTACCAACGGGGGTTAAGTTTAGCCAATTAGCCGGTGTCGCATTATTGGCAGGTATTGGTTTCACTATGTCTATATTTGTTGCGGAGCTTGCCTATGCATCGACACACCCAGATTTCTTAGTCATGGCAAAGGTGGGTATTTTATCGGCGTCCGTACTGGCTGGAATGTTGGGTTATGTCTGGTTGTGGTTTGTATCAAAAAAAGCTACGTAATCAGCCCTTTAGTGATTGTTTTTTGTGGAAAGAACTAACAGCTAGAAATTTTTCAGTTTTCTTATGGCTCCTGAAAAATTTCTTAGCAGATAGAGGCTGAATTATTTGCGTTCATCTATTGGCACAAAATCACGCTTAACTTCGCCTGTATAAAGCTGTCTTGGGCGGCCAATTTTATTTGAAGAGTCTGTGTGCATTTCATTCCATTGCGCGATCCAGCCAGCGGTACGTGCTAGTGTAAATATCGCGGTAAACATGGAGTTTGGAATGCCCATTGCACGCATCACAATGCCACTATAGAAATCGACATTTGGGTATAGCTTGCGTTTGACGAAGTATTCATCCTCTAAAGCGATTTTTTCTAATTTCATTGCAAGTTTAAACATTGGATCATCATGTAGACCTAGCTCGTTAAGCACTTCGTGGCACGTTTTACGCATGATGGCTGCACGCGGATCCATATTGCGGTATACGCGGTGACCAAAGCCCATTAGGCGGAAGCTGTCATTTTGATCTTTTGCACGAGCAATGTATTCATCAATACGGCTTACATCACCAATTTCATCTAACATTTTTAATGTAGCTTCATTAGCGCCGCCATGTGCAGGGCCCCATAGTGAAGCAATACCTGCAGCAATACAGGCAAAAGGGTTGGCGCCACTAGAACCAACTAAACGCACGGTTGATGTGGATGCATTTTGTTCATGATCTGCATGCAAAATAAGAATACGCTCGAAAGCTTTAGCCAATACTGGGCTGACTAAATATTCTTCACATGGTGTTGCAAACATCATATATAAAAAGTTTTCGGCATAACTTAATTTGTTTTGTGGGTATATAAAAGGTTCGCCTATTGTGAATTTGTAACTCCATGCTGCAATGGTCGGTGCTTTTGCTAGCAAACGAATGGCAGCAATTTCACGTAATTTTGGGTCTGTTACATTGGTCTGCTCTGGATAGAATGCTGCCATTGCACCAACAACTGACACCATCACGGCCATTGGGTGTGCATCACGTCTAAAGCCTCTAAATACATTCGACATTTGGTCATGCAACATGGTGTGGCGTTCTATTGCAAGACTGAAATTCTTTTTCTCTGCTGCATTAGGTAGCTCACCTTTAATCAGTAGGTGGGCAACTTCTAGGAAGTTTGCATTTTCCGCCAGTTGCTCGATTGGATAACCACGATGGTAGAGATTGCCTTTTTCACCATCAATAAAGGTAATATCAGAGCTGCAAGAAGCAGTTGATAGAAAACCAGGGTCGTATGTATAAATGCCATGCTTACCCAGATTTCGAATGTCAATTACATCATTGCCTAATGTACCAGACAGAACTGGTAGTTCTATAGGTGCTTTGTCATTGTCGAAGCTTATGGATACTTTAGTTGGTTTTGTTGCCATGTAATACTCTTAAATTTTGTTTGATTGTGAATATTATACGCAACCCTTATAACAAAGTTGAGTAAAAAAAAATTTAACGGTTTAAGCGAGGTAGACAGCGCCTAGTATACGTAGACCATTTGCACCTGTGGCAGCAGGAAGGTTGCCAGGTTGGTGCGTGATGGTTTGTCTGGCTAGCCACGCAAAGGCGGCTGCTTCAACCCAGTCGGCATTGACGCCAAGATCATCAGTGAGAGCCATGGTGGTACTACCTAAACGTTGTTTTAAACAAGCTAGTAGAAATTGGTTATGTACGCCACCACCACATACGTATACTTCATCCACTTCAGGGCAATGTTGCATGAGGTGTTGGTACACTGTGGTCACGGTGAGTTCGAGTAAGGTGCGCGCAATATCTGTATCGCTAATATTGGATTTGGCAATATGCTGTGACAACCAAGCTTCATTAAATAAATCACGCCCGGTACTTTTGGGTGGGGGTAAAGAGAAGTAAGGGTCGTTTAGCATTGTTTTTAATAGGTCAGCTTGCACAGTGCCTGTACTAGACCACTTACCATCCGCATCATAGCTTTTTCCGAGTTTCAGTTTTACCCAATGATCTAACAGCATATTACCTGGGCCAGAGTCGAATCCCATCGCGTCACCCGATGTGTTTAAGTAGCTGATATTGGCAATGCCGCCGATATTCACGATGGCGCGGTTTTTTTCTTTGCTTGCAAAGGCGGGCTGATGAAAGGCTGGTACCAATGGAGCACCTTGCCCACCAGCTGCAATATCACGACTGCGGAAGTCACCTACAACAGTGATATTGGTGAGCTCAGCCAGTAGTGCGTTATTACCTAATTGAATGGTGTAGCCAATGCTGCCATTCAATGTCGGTTGATGGCGAATGGTTTGTCCGTGGCAACCGATTGCACTGATTTGATTAGGTTTGAGATTGTTTTGTTCAAGTAGGGCGTTAACGGCTTCCGCATAGCAAGAGGCTAATCGGTTGGCCATTAATGCAGATTGTTCTAATTCATTTTCTGATGGGAAATGCAGCGCTAATAAGGATTCTTTGATGTTAGCTGAGTAGGCTTGAAAATGTGTTGCGACTACTTTGCACTGATGATGTTCAGTAATTTCAGTAAGTGCCACATCAATGCCATCTAAACTGCTACCAGACATTACGCCAATATAAAATAGCGTATTCGTCATGGATTATCGGCTAGCAACCGTCGTATTACGGTTTAACATTTTCAGTTTTTCCATGTAGTTTGATACGGCTACTTTAAACTCTTGTTTATATTTTGCTTCAAGTGGAATGCTTTTAGGTAGCTTTACTGTCATTGGGTCGTGATGAACGCCTTTGAGTAGAAACTCATAGTGTAAGTGAGGGCCTGTTGCTAGTCCTGACATCCCTACATAGCCAATAATATCGCCTTGTTCTACTGTTTGGCCCTTACGCAAACCTTTTGTAAAACGAGATAAATGCCCATATAAGGTTTGCATCTGATTACGGTGTTGCAGGATGATAACATTGCCATAACCACCTTTTCGGCCTTTGAATTTCACTATGCCATCGCTAGATGCCTTAATCCGAGTGCCTTTTCGCGCAGCTAAATCAACGCCTTTATGAGCCCTTACACGATGTAAGACCGGATGGTAACGGCCACGGCTAAATGATGAGCTTACACGTGTAAACTCAAGTGGAGAGCGCAGAAAAGACTTATGTAAGCTTTTGCCTTCAGGTGTGTAGTAAGCATATTTGCTGCTCGCTTTTCCAAAGTGGACAGCACGGTGTACTTTTTTGCGATTAACAACTTCGACAGCAAGAATGTCACCTGCACCCATCATGTCGCCATTATGATAAAAGCCTTCGTAAACAACATTGATCGTGTCATCTGGACGCAGGTCTTCATTAAAGTCGATCTCGCTAGAGAAAATGTCGGCGATTTTTAATGCGATGCGGTCAGGGATATCTGCCCCATCAGTTGCGCCAAACAGAGAACTTTTAATTGTCAATGACCTAAAAACTTCACGCTTTATTAACGCAGGGTTTTGAGTATTTACTTTAAAACCATCAGGGGCTAATTTGGCAACCAAGCGCTGATGGTCTGGTAGTTCGTAGGCCAAATAAAGCAGCCTCCCATTGGTGTCTATTTTAGCGTCAATGTTTCGGCCTGGGATTAAATGGGTATTGAGCACATTGGTTTCAGGGTTGTACATGAAAAACTTCAACGCAGCTTTGTCACGTATTGTCATGCGTTCAAATATCACATTCAGCGTGTCGTGCTCACGCACCTCATCCGCCTGCCAAAAAGTCTCATCAAGATTTTTTTTGGGGTTGATAGATGGCAAAACAATATCGTTAATAACCGTTTGGACTGGCAGATAACCAGCTTTACTATCTACTGAAGTGCTCAGTGTGGCAATTAAAATGGTAAGGGGAAACAAAAAAGCCACAAATAGCCAGTGTAATTTTACCTTGCTGACAACCAATAAATGGTTTTGCGTTAAGATGTAGCGTTTAGCAAGTCGGTATTTTTCAAAGAACATATATTAAGAAGACTATTTAAGTGCTTGAATAAAGAATGTATCTTATCAGAAAATCTACGTCATGAAAAAGTAACATTTGGGTTAAAAGAACATTTTTTAATAGAAAATTTTAGGAAATATAGTGAATACGAATATAGAACAATCATTAGTCATTATTAAACGCGGCGCGGACGAACTGTTAATAGAGGCGGAACTTATTGAAAAGTTCAAAAAAGGTAAGCCGCTGAGAATTAAAGCTGGTTTTGACCCGACTGCCCCAGACCTGCATTTAGGGCATACGGTGCTGATTAATAAGCTGCGCCAGCTGCAAGACTTGGGGCATCACGTCCTGTTTTTAATTGGTGATTTTACTGGGCTGATTGGCGACCCTACAGGGAAAAATGCGACACGCCCACCGTTGACACCTGAGCAAGTGCAAGAAAATGCTAAATCCTATGCTGGGCAAGTATTCAAAATACTTGATAAAGAAAAAACGGAAATTGTGTTTAACTCACATTGGCTCACTGATTTGGGTGCTGCTGGCATGTTAAAGCTTGCATCCAGCCTAACTGTTGCGCGAATGTTAGAACGCGATGATTTTTCTAAACGCTTTAAAGGCAATCAGCCAATTGCGATTCACGAATTTATGTATCCTTTGTTGCAAGGTTACGACTCTGTTGCGCTAAAAGCGGATTTGGAGCTGGGAGGAACTGATCAGAAATTTAATCTACTGATGGGACGTGAATTGCAAAAGCAGGCAGGCCAGTCACAACAGTGTGTGTTGATGATGCCGCTGCTTGAAGGTTTGGATGGCGTCAATAAAATGTCTAAGTCATTAGGCAATTATATTGGTGTTAATGAAGCGCCAGAAATTATCTTCGCCAAAATCATGTCGATTTCAGACGATTTGATGTGGCGATATATAGAGTTACTTTCCTTTGAGTCGCTAGAAATCATTGCTGAATGGAAGGCGCAAGTCGAGGGGGGCGCAAACCCACGTAATATTAAAGTTAGATTTGCACAAGAAATTGTGGCCCGTTTTCATAGCCAAACGGATGCAGAAAAAGCATTAAGTGATTTTCAGACTCGAGCTAAAGGCGGCATCCCTGATGATGTACCTGAGGTGGCTTTGGCGATTGAAGGTGAGAGTGTCGGTATTGCACAGCTGCTTAAAATGGCTGGCTTGGTAGAAAGCACCAGTGAGGCCATGCGCACCATCAAGCAAGGTGGCGTCAAAATTGATAGTGTGAAAGTGGAAGATAAAAATTTGCAAATTAACAAGGGTGCCACTTTGGTGGCGCAAGTTGGTAAGCGTAAATTTGCCAAGGTTAGCGTTGAGTAAGTAGATGCCTTATATGGGTTGCGTACTGGTGGGAAGAGGCTAATGTCAAAAATAACCGCTTTTGTTTATCCCTATACCTGTTTATTAGCCCTTTAACTACCGAGTATTATTTTTTATGGTTTTATGAATGCTTTAGCGCTTAGTCGCTTAATCTTTAGTTGTTGTGGTTTGGCGGTGCCATTATGGGCATTGCTCGTTGTTGTGCGTTCGCCTGTGGCTACATGGGTGGCGATTATACTTCGTAGTGCCATCCATATTAATAATGCTTGTCGCTGGATTTGCCGGGTACAGGCATTTGTTGCAGCGGGTACATGGGTTGAAAAGCATTATGTGCTTTTATGCAGCAACTGCACTTCTTCTGTTTATCAGAAATTTACCCACAAAGTCTAACGGCGCTGAATGATGCTGATAAGAACCCTGTATGGATGGAGCCGCTCTCCATGAGCTTTTCTATTCAATCAGGGGCGGGCATGGGCAATGTAATGCCAATCGCAAAGTAAATGCGTGTGATCGGCATCTTTCAGATGTTTAGTGCTGTGATGTTTTTAGCGAGTGTTGTATCTAGATTGGTCGCGTTAACCTTAAAGGGTAAGCAGTACGCCTTAACGTCTTTATATCTCAGTGTCATTTACGGTAGGTCAACGCTTGATATGTAAATAATATATAAAGTTGTATATTGTTTACATATATTAGCGTGGAGTGAATGACGATTAAAGACTGCCAAGAAGTTACTAAAAGCATTGCGACAACATATTCCGGATATGCTAAAAAGTTATTCTGATTTAGGTAAAGCTACTACTAATAGTAGCGAGACGGATAAAAAAACAAAAGAATTGATTGCGATGGTATCAGGCGTTGCAGCTAGGTGTGATGGAAGCATTGGCTTTCACACACAGGCGTTGGGTAGGCTAGCAGCGACTAAGCAGGAAGCAGTAGAAGCGCTTGGTATGGCTGTGTATATGAGGGTGGCCTTTCACTTAATGTATGCAGCTGAGGCGATTGCTGCATTTGCAGCAGGTGGAAGTAAAAGCACGCCAATAAATAAGGTTAATATCAAGGCTGGTCCTTTAAAGACTAGAATGCAAACCTAAGATTGCTGATGAAGTTTCAAGC
>JBLIIL010000056.1:0-9983 GCA_047634755.1 Methylophilaceae bacterium | reverse complement strand
AGAACGTTCAGCTTTACTGGCACGTTTTTCTGGTGTGGCATCACGGCGTAGCCAGATAGCTTGCTCACCTTTGAGTATGGGTCTAGCTCTTTCGGTTAGCTTTAAACCACCATAGGCTTCGACATCGGCTTCAAGGTAACCGGCTGCGGTTAATTGACGGAATACACTATTCCATTGCAGATGTGCAAGCTCTTTTCCAATGCCGTAAGTACTTACTCCATTATGTCTGAAGCGTTCAATTTGAGCGGTCATTTTGCCCGTGAGTACATCAATTAAGTGGCCTACACCAAATCGCTGACCTGTTCTAAAAACGCAGGATAATGCCATTTGTGCGGCTTCAGTTGCTAACCAAGTATCAACAGGAGTTAAACAGTTGTCGCATTGTCCACAATCACCGGGATGCGTTTCATCAAAATAGCGCAAGATGCTTTGATGGCGGCAGTCTGTTGATTCGCAAAAGCCAAGTAGAGCATTCAGTTTAATTTGTTCTAGGCGTTTACGCTCTTCAGAAGCATTGCCACTGTCGACCATTTGGCGCATAGAGACGACATCACCCATGCCGTAAGCCATCCATGCATTGGCCGCTAAGCCATCACGACCTGCGCGACCAGTTTCTTGGTAATAACCTTCCATGCTTTTCGGTAAATCCGTGTGCGCGACAAAGCGGACATTGGGTTTATCAATGCCCATACCAAAGGCAATGGTGGCAACCATAATAATGCCTTCTTCACGTAGGAATCGTCGTTGGTTTTGTTCGCGTGTTTGAGGTGACAAGCCGGCATGGTAGGGCAGTGCATTCCAGCCTTTACCAGCTAGCCATGCAGCGGTGGCCTCTACTTTTTTACGCGATAAGCAATAGATGATGCCTGCATCAGCAACATGCTCTCTTTCTAAAAAAGACAGTAGTTGATGGCGTGCATTATTCTTAATGGTGACGTGGTAGCGAATATTCGGGCGGTCAAAACTTGAGACAAACTGGGCTGCATTTTCTAATGTCAGTTGCGAGATAATTTCAGCACGGGTCGGCGCATCTGCTGTCGCAGTTAATGCGATTCTAGGCACGTCTGGAAATCGGTCATGTAATACCGTAAGTTGTCGATATTCAGGACGGAAATCATGACCCCATTGAGATACACAATGGGCTTCATCAATGGCAAATAAAGCTAAACCAACGTGATTATTGACTTCATCTAGTAGGCTTAAAAAGCTGCTCACAGTGAGTCGTTCAGGAGCGACATATAAGATTTTAATCTCACCTGATAATGCTTTGCTGGTAATGTGTGCATTATTTTCTGCACTATGACTAGAGTTTAAAAAAGCAGCTTCAACACCCAACTGTTGTAGCGCTTCCACTTGATCTTGCATCAATGCAATAAGCGGGGAAACAATAATGGCTAAACCGTTACGTGCTAGTGCAGGAATTTGGTAACAGAGTGACTTACCACCACCTGTTGGCATGAGTACTAACGCATCTTGGCCTGCGATAACATGCTCCACGATGGCTTGTTGTTTGTCACGAAAGCTGGTGTAGCCGAAGGTGGTTTCGAGGATTTCTAAAGGTGTGTTCAATGGGTGCTTTTTTGGGTCTCTAAACAAAGGTTTTTTAAACATTTTAATCATAGAGTTTAGCGCATAACGTCTAGGTAAAGCTATGTAAAACTAGAAGGTAAAAAGCTGTTAAAGGTATTTGAGGGCTTATTAGGGATGGGTATTGCTTGAAAATACGTTAAGCGGATTAAAGCATTTAACCCACCAGGTGATACTCACAGTGTTTTTTTAGGTGGCATTCTTCTTTGTCATTAGCAATTGCAACGTTTGAAACAACAGCGAATAAACAAATAATAGAGAAGAAAATTTTTTCATAACTTCCCCCTTTAGATGGATATAAAACAATTTTTATAAGACGTGTTTTGCTGAATAAATTATCTAACGGCAAGACAATACTAAACTTTAGAGACGGTTTAAAAAAGTGCATCATTGATCAGTCGCGATTTACTCTCTTTCGATTAACCCACGCCAACCTTCTTTGCGTAAGCAAATAGCAAAGGCTCTAGTGAAGGTAAATGTCTTTTTATTAGGGTAGTGAGCTTCACCCAGCTTTGAACTGCACTCATTCATGCTAGCTTCTAATCTAGTAGGGTTGCCACCCATCTTCCACCAAGATTTAATGACATAGGTATCAAATAAGCTTGGTTTAGGTTTTGCTACTGCTGGGGTGCTAGATACGGGTGAGCTTGGTGTAAAAGTAGTGATTGTCGATGTATTCGGTGTGGAAGCGCTTGATGTAGAAGTGCTGGGTGAAGTTGTTTTGTTTATCGGTTTTATGTCAGGGCTTTGTGTATTTTCATCAGCTTTTAACACCACATTTTTAGCATTAAGGCTAGAAGTCGTTTGCATGGTGTCTTTACTGTTCCCTTTGGGTGTGGTCATTCGGTTGTCATCGGCGATACTAGCCGTTGCAAATAACTCTTCACCGGAAAACCCTGACCCGTCTAGTTTTTGAACGGCCCAACCATTATCTTCTAGGCACTTTTCTAATGCTTTCTCATCACCTGCTTTAGCACAGATGGCTTTGCTTGTTTGCAAGTCTCTAGCGGTCGCCCCTCTCTTATAGGCAACCTCAGCACCGCAGCCTGTAATTAAGATAATTGATAAGCCTATCCTTACTATGTTCTTCATCTTTAACCTTAACAATTGATTCTATTAGCGAAAAATACCATAAAAAAGCTTGTTGCTAAAAAACAGACACTACGCAATTTGACGTATATGCGCGATTTAATCTTGCCGCTATTCTGATTTTTGACAAGTTCACCCCCTAATACAACATTTTTTGGAATGGGTGAAACGAATTCGAATTCTATTTTTTATTATACTAAGGAGTAAGAAAATGAGCTTTAAGCTTAACAAAAATGTAATGATGATATCGCTTGCTATTGCAACAGCATTTCCAGCTTTGTCTGCCAATGCGGGCGCAACGATTTCGTTTGGTGAAGATAAATCGATCACTGCTGGTTTTGGTTTTATAACGAGTTATAGAAGTGCAGAAGACGATGCAGCTAATGGGGATGACCGTTCAAACGATTTTAGCCTTAATAGTGCTCGTTTGTACCTATCAGGTTCTTTCAACAAATATATTAAAGGCATGCTGAACACTGAGCGTTCAGGCGGCGGCAGTGATGTTAACGGTGGAGCAAACATTGAAGTAATTGATGCTAACGTACAGTTGCAACTAACACCTGAAATTGCCATTTGGGCAGGTCGGTTCCTACCACCGAGTGACCGTGCCAATATGGCTGGACCTTACTACTCTTCAGGTGGTGGTGGTGGTTACTGGGCGAATGTTTCATCACGTTATGGTTGGAATGGTGGTGTGATTGGACGTAGTGATGGTGTTGCCTTTGTCGGTAGCTTTTTAGAAGATAAAGTAGCTGTATCTTTTGGTGCCTTTGAAGGTGATAATATTTTTAGATTTAGTGGTGTAGGCGCACAGAGTGAATCGAGTCCCGCTGCTATAGCATTAGGTGCAGATGATAATCTAATGTACGCAGGTCGTGTACAAGTAGCTTTCTGGGATGCAGAGCCAGGTTATTACGGGACTGGTAACTACTTTGGCGCAAAGGATATTTTAACAGTTGGCCTTTCAGGCAAACAAAAAGGTGATGGTGCTGTTTCTTCTACTGCTGTTGGTGACTATAGCAACTACAGTGTTGACTTTTTAATGGAGAAAACTGGCGTTGGACCAGGCACGGTCTCGTTAGAAGCTGCATATTACGACTATGATACTGATGGTGTATTTTTGGCTGAAGAAGGCGATGCTTATTATGTAGGTGCAGGCTACTTATTTGATACGCAAGTTGGTTGGGGTAAGTTTATGCCATTTGCTCGTTATCAAGAAATGGACGCTGAAAACGACATTAAGACTGAGCGTATGGATGTTGGCGTGAATTATGTAATGGGGGCTTATAACGCGCTCATTTCAGCTGAATATCAAAAAACAGAGATAACAGGTGCTGATGATCAGGATGCAATTCTTCTATCGATGCAGTATCAGTTCTAATCGGTTGTAGAAACTAATGGCACGGATGATTTTTAACTAAATCATCCGTGCTTTTTTATTGCAGTTGATGATGAATATTTTTTGAATAGCTGTTGATTATCCACCAAGCATTTGATGGACTTGACAGGTTAGTTGGGCGATAGAAAATTCGTCTGTGTCCATCACAAGCTTTTGGTAGCCACTACTAACCCTGATGGTGTCGATGGGTATATTTTTCTTACTCATGAGCGTTATCGTTCGCATTCTGAACAAAGGCTCCTTACAGTTAAATTGGTATTTAGCAAGGCCCGTAAAATATTCGACCTTATCATCAGGCAATGTGAAGGTCTGTGGTGTCTGATAAACCGTTTTAGCATCCAAATATGGGTGGTTGTCAGAGACGTTGTAAGAATCAATGTCTACCAACACCTCATGTTCCGTATCCTTAATGATAGACGTCCACTCTACGGCCAGTACATTCGTGATTGGCATTAATAATAGTGATAATAAACTTAAGTTTCTTTGCATTTTTAGTTTCTTTACTTTTTTATGTAGTGCTTAAAAGTTAGCACAGATCTAATACCAACCCCCAGCTTTAAACTACGCAATTTGACGTATTTCTTTAACCGTCACAAAAACATAAACTTTGTTCATTGAAAGACCGTTTGTGCTTGTTATGTCTATTTTTTTCACAAAAGGTTCTGTTCAATTGAGTTGCTTTATTTAATGGATATAACCGAATAATTTAGGAGGAGGAACCTGATGAAAACTTTAGTTAAGTTAGACCTAGATAAAAAGCCTTGGGAGCAAGAAGGCCAGATTCATAATCGCTGGCATCCAGACATTCCAATGATTTCAATGGTGAAGCCTGGTGATGAGTTCCGTGTTGAATGTATGGACTGGACAGGCGGTCAGATTGAAAATAACGACAGCGCAAATGATGTGCGCGATGTTGAGTTGGAACAAGTACATTACTTAAGTGGCCCTATCGGGGTTGAAGGCGCTGAGCCTGGCGATTTAATGGTTGTTGAAATTTTAGATGTTGGTACGTTTGAAGAGAGTCAATGGGGTTTTAACGGTATATTCGCAAAAGAAAATGGCGGTGGATTTTTGGATGAGCACTTCCCAGAAGCCCGCAAATCTATTTGGGACTTTCATGGTATTTACACAACATCACGCCACATACCAGAGGTAAGGTTTGCTGGCATTATGCATCCAGGCTTAATTGGATGCCTACCTTCTCAAGAGTTATTAGATACATGGAATGAGCGGGAAATTGGATTAATTGCAACTGAGCCTGATCGTGTACCGCCACTTGCCTGCCCGCCAGATGTTAAATCTGCTGTAGTTGGGAAAATGACAGGTGAAGCAGCACAGAGAGCAAAGGCGGAAGGTGCACGTACTGTGCCACCTCGCGAGCATGGTGGTAACTGCGATATTAAGAACTTAACCAAAGGTTCTACGGTTTACTTCCCTGTGTACGTTAAAGATGGTGGCCTTTCAATGGGCGACCTTCACTTCTCACAAGGTGATGGTGAAATCACTTTCTGTGGCGCGATTGAGATGGCTGGTTATCTAGATATCAAAGTGAGCCTAATTAAAGACGGCATGAAGAAATATGGTGTTAAAAACCCTATCTTCAAGCCGAGTGTTCTCACTCCAACCTACAGTGACTATGTAATTTTTGAAGGCATATCAGTCGACGAGCAAGGCAAACAACATTATATGGATGTCACGGTCGCTTATCGTCAAGCTTGTTTAAATGCCATTGAATATATGAAGAAATTTGGCTATACCGGTGCACAGGCCTTGTCAATTTTAGGCACAGCACCAGTTGAGGGCCATATCAGCGGCGTAGTGGATATTCCGAATGCTTGCGCAACCTTATGGTTACCTTCTGAAATATTTAGTTTTGATATTAACCCAAATGCTGAAGGACCAAAAATTATGGTTCCTCCAGGCGTCGATACAGCCAAAGCTACTTAAGGAAACCAAGATGCCATTATATGAATATGAGTGTGAAGAGTGTGGAGTGTTTACTGGCTTAAGAAGTATAAGCCAATCAAGCGAGCCGTTGACATGTGAGTGTGGTTTATTAAGCGCCCGCATTTTATCAGCACCTAAATTAGCACTAGTCGCTAAATCACAACGTGTTGCACATGAGCGTAATGAGAAGTCTGCCCATCATCCAAACTTCAAAACACGTTCAAGTTGTGGTTGTTCTGGTGCACATACATGTAACTCAAATGGTGGCGTCAAAATTGACTCGAAAACTGGCGAAGCGGCCTTACTAATGCAAACGAAAAAGACCGCAAGGCCTTGGATGTTATCGCATTAAAGATTTAGTTGTAGTTTTAGGAAAATAGTAATAGATGTTTTCTATATTTTTATTAAGGAGATAAGTAATGAGTAACTCAAATAGACGTAGCTTCATAAAAGTAGGCGGTGCAATTGTCACTTCCCTTTTAGCAGCTGGTATCTTGTCTACAAGTGCTATAGCAGCTGATACCTCAACTGCAAAAGTGATGACAACAGGTCTAGCGGTCACCGATACAGAAGTAACGATTGGTATTTTGCATTCGGCAACAGGTACGATGGCGATTAGTGAAACAGGTTCAATTCAAGCTGAGAAATTAGCCATTGAGCAGATTAATGCCATGGGTGGTATTTTAGGTCGCAAGATTAAAGTGATTCAAGAAGATGGCGCTTCTGATTGGCCAACATTTGCTGAAAAAGCAAAAAAACTATTGGTTAAAGATAAAGTGGCTGCAGTAATGGGTTGCTGGACATCAGCTTCACGTAAAGCGGCATTGCCTGTTTTTGAAAGAGAAAACGGTTTATTGTTTTACCCAACTTTCTATGAAGGCTTAGAGCAATCTAAAAATGTCTTTTACACAGGGCAAGAAGCAACACAACAAATTATTGCTGGTTTAGATTGGATCGCTAAAGAGAAAAAAGCGAAAAAATTCTACCTAATCGGTTCTGACTATATCTGGCCTCGTACTTCGATGAAAATTGCGCGTAAGCATATTGAGCGCAACCTTAAAGGTAAAGTAGTTGGTGAAGAGTACATTGCTTTAGGTGATACACAATTTGGTTCTGTGATTAACAAAATTAAATTAAAAAAACCTGATGTGATTTATGCAGCGATTGTTGGTGGTTCTAACGTAGCTTGGTTTAAACAATTAAACGCAGCTGGTTTGAATTCTAAAAAACAAACAATGCTTACTATTTCGGTTACCGAAGATGAAGTACTCGGTATCGGTGGTGAAAACTTAGAAGGCTTCTATTCAGCAATGAAATACTTCCAATCTCAAACAAACCCAGCAAACGTAAAATTTGTTGCAGCGTTTAAGAAAAAGTGGGGTAAAGACTCCGTTATTGGTGATGTAACTCAGGCAGCTTATTTAGGCCCATGGTTATACAAAGCAGCGGTTGAGCGTGCAGGTAGTTTTGATGTTGATAAAGTACAAGCAGCATTACCTGGCTATGTCTTTAAAGATGCGCCAGAAGGTTCGCTTACTGTTGAGAAAAACCATCACTTAACGACTAAGTTACGTGTAGGTAAATGGAAAAAAGACGGTCAAGCAGAAGTTGTTTACACCTCTGACTATATCAAACCTGATCCATTCCCAAAAGGTTATCAATAGATAACCGATTGATATCTGGTGCAGCGGTTGCTTAAGCTGCTGCATCATTTGTAGCAGTATTAAGCAAATTAAATAGCTTTTATTTAGTTTGCTTTTCTAAGGTGATTCAAGCATTGAGTGGCTTTAGAAAAGGTGAATTTTCATATCAGTATTAATGTTTAAAGGGGAGCAGTATGTTCGATTACACAACGGCAGAAATGGGTAGTATTTTTGTCATGCAAGGCTTTGCTGGGCTCAGTATGTTCAGTGTCTTGTTGTTAATGGCATTAGGCTTGGCTATTATTTTTGGTCAGATGGGTGTGATTAACATGGCACACGGTGAGTTCATGACCATTGGTGCCTACACTACAGTGATGTTATCCAAGCTGGCGATGACATATGGCATGGTTGATAACTACTTTCTCTTCGCTATTGTCGTGTCCTTCTTTATTGCCTTTGCAATCGGCTACTTTGTGGAATTTATCATGATTCGGCATCTCTACAAGCGACCATTAGATACTTTGCTTGCTACATGGGGTTTAAGCTTAGTGATGCAGCAAATATTCCGTTCTATCTTCGGCGCAAAAGAAGTAAGTGCTCACTTACCTGAGTGGTTGTTAGGTTCTTTAGCACCGACCGAGATGATCGATATTCCATTGAACGGCATTTTTGTCATGGTGCTTGCAGGATTTGTAACAGGTGGTGTTTATCTCATTTTATTCCGTTCTACGTGGGGCTTGAATATGCGTGCAACGGTACAGAACCGTACGATGGCTGGTGCTGTTGGGATCAATACTAAAAAAGTAGATCGCATGACCTATGCGTTAGGTTGTGGGATTGCTGGGATTGCTGGTGCTGCATTTACCACCATTGCTTCGACAGGTCCAACAAGTGGTTCTCTCTATATTGTCGATAGCTTTATGGTCGTGGTCTTTGGTGGTGCTGCAAGTTTATTCGGTACGATTGCATCAGCATTTGGTATAGCGCAAGCACAATCAATCCTTCAATTCTTCTTAAGTAGTTCTATGGGGAAAATGGCCACGTTGATATTCATCGTTGGTGTATTAATGGTGAAACCTGAGGGTCTGTTTGCTTCGAAATTACGTAAGTAGTAATTCGGTGCGTAAAACAAACAAAGTGTTGCTTTAGATGGTAGTTCAGATATTTTAAGGAGATTTTTTTATGAATACATTAGCAGGCAGATTATTAGGTGGAAAAGAAGGTGCGTTAGGCATAGCATTGCTAGCAGCGCTGATCATAATTGTGCTGCCATTAGGGCTGGATATATTCCGCCTCAACTTAGCGGGTAAATATCTCTCGTATGCTTTTGTCGCTGTTAGCTTGGTATTGTTGTGGGGTAATGGCGGTATTTTAAGTTTAGGTCAGGGAATTTTCTTTGGGTTGGGCGGATATGCCATGGCCATGTTCATGAAGCTAGAAGCTTCTGACCCTATCACAACCAAAATACAGACAACACCTGGCATTCCAGATTTTATGGATTGGAATCAGTTAACAGAAATTCCACTGATGTGGGTGCCGTTCCAGAGTCTCACACTTACTATTATTGCGATTTTGGTGGTACCAACAATCTTTGCTTATGTCATCGGTTATGCCATGTTTAAGCGACGTGTTGGAGGCGTATATTTTGCGATTATTACACAAGCTATTGCGTTGATTCTAACGATACTGATTGTTGGACAACAAGGCTATACCGGTGGTGTTAATGGAATTACTGATCTGAAAACAGTATTAGGTTGGGATACGCGTGATGATAGTTCACAGTATATTCTTTACTATCTGAATGCGGTTTTACTATTCGGTGTGATTTTTCTTTCCCGATACGTCTTAACAAGTAAGTTCGGCATGATTCTGCTTGCGATGCGCGATAAGGAAGAGCGAGTGCGCTTCTCGGGCTATGATGTAGCAAACTTTAAGATATTTATTTTTTGCCTGGCTGCGATGATTTCAGCTATTGGTGGTGCGATGTTTACCTTACAAGTTGGATTCATGTCGGCATCATTTATTGGCATCGTGCCTTCGATTGAAATGGTCATTTACTGTGCGGTAGGTGGGCGGGCATCATTAATTGGTGCTGTATATGGCACATTACTAGTGAATTATGGTAAGACTTTTTTCTCTGAAACCTTTCCCGAGTTATGGTTGTTCTTAATGGGTGGTTTGTTTATTGCCGTTGTGATGTTCTTCCCAGACGGTATTGCGGGTGTTTACAATAAATATAAATATAAACTGAAGTTTCTAAGTAAGTTTATTGATACAGAGTCAAAACCTAATGCAGGTAAAGGAGTAGAAGCATGAGT
>JBLIIL010000055.1:0-10436 GCA_047634755.1 Methylophilaceae bacterium | reverse complement strand
GGCTTTATCACTTATAGCAATACAGCCAAACAACAGATGTTAGGTGTACCAAAAGAAACCTTATCCCAATATGGCGCTGTCAGCGAAGAAACTGCGCAGGCAATGGTCATGGGCGCACTCAATAATAGTGGTGCAGATATTGCAGGTAGCATTACCGGTATTGCAGGCCCATCAGGCAACTCTGCCAACAAACCTGTCGGCATGGTTTGTTTCGCCTACTCAACCAAGAATGGTCAGTTAATAACCGTAACGAAACAGTTTACTGGGGATCGCCAAGCCATTCGCCATCAATCGGTTATTCAATTACTGAATGGACTGATGGACTTAATACAGTATTAACAAAACTAACAGACTAACGCCTACCAAAACGGTGGCCATTACCACGACGGTTATGATGCACTTCACCATGCCTGCTGTAATCACGCCGGCTTTCACTATGTCTGTAGTTACCCCTAGACATATGTCGTCCATATAAAATGTAAGAGTTGAAGTGGCTGTAACGGTTTGACGGTGCGTAATAAACCACTGGTCGTGAACTATAATAGACAACTGGTGCTCTATAATAGCTACGGAATGCTGACGCATGGTGATGTGTGCCTATTGAATGTCTTATATAGCCGTGCCCATCAATATTAATGCCTGTGCTAAATGAATCTCGTGCCTGTACTGTCGTTGCTGTTGCAGCGACAATCGCAATTGTCGCCACTATCGTATTAATCACTTTCATTTCTCGTACTCCTTCTTGCTAAATTCTACTCCCCTACTAGCAGATAACGAGCCACCACTCACATCGTTGACAATGTCTTTTTATCGGTTTTTAGCACACTAGCACACAACCTTAACGCTTAACTTAAATGCCAAACTGTGAAATAATTACAAGTTAATTAAAGTAGCTCAAATTAAAGGTAAAAACAACATGGATGACAATAAAAGCAAAGCGTTATCAGCAGCCCTTGCACAAATTGATAAACAGTTTGGTAAAGGCTCTGTTATGCGTATGGGTGATAAGGGTGTGATCACAGACATCGAGTCTGTATCAACAGGCTCTTTAGGCTTGGATATTGCGCTAGGCATCGGTGGTTTACCGCGTGGCCGTGTTGTTGAAATCTATGGTCCGGAATCATCAGGTAAAACAACGCTAACGCTTTCTGTGATTGCACAGATGCAAAAAATTGGCGGCACCGCTGCATTTATTGATGCGGAGCATGCACTCGATCCACAATATGCGGCAAAACTAGGTGTTAACGTACCTGACTTACTCATTTCTCAGCCTGACACAGGCGAGCAAGCATTAGAAATTGTCGATATGCTCGTGCGTTCTGGCTCTGTTGATATTGTGGTGATCGATTCTGTTGCAGCATTAACACCACGTGCCGAGATTGAAGGCGACATGGGTGATTCACATATGGGCTTGCAAGCCCGTTTGATGAGTCAAGCTTTACGTAAGCTAACTGGCAATATCAAACGCACGAATACTTTAGTGATCTTTATTAACCAAATCCGCATGAAAATTGGCGTGATGTTTGGTAATCCAGAAACGACTACGGGTGGTAATGCTTTGAAATTCTACTCATCTGTTCGCTTAGATATCCGTCGTACTGGCGCAATTAAACGTGGTGATGAAGTCGTTGGTGCTGAAACGCGCGTCAAAGTGATTAAAAACAAAGTGGCGCCACCATTTAAGAAAGCGGAGTTCGACATTCTTTACGGCGAAGGTATATCGCTTGAAGGTGAAATGATTGAGCTAGGTGTTGATTTGAAAATCGTCGAAAAATCAGGCTCATGGTATAGCTACAATGGCGAGAAAATTGGGCAAGGTAAGGATAACTCTCGTGAGTTCCTAAAAGAGAATCCTGCCATTGCTGCTGAGATTGACGCGAAAATCCGCGCTAATTCATCTGTACTACTAGAGGACATGATTGCACCTCGCGAAGAGGATGACTCGTAATCTGAAAAACACGCAAGAAAAGTCCTTGCGTCAACGGGCGCTAGAGTATTTGGGGAAACGTGAATACTCAGCGTTTGAACTAGCCAACAAGCTTAAAACCTACGTGGACGAAGCCGATGATATTCCAGCCTTAATCACTGATTTCAAAGAACGAGGCTGGTTATCGGATACGCGATTCACAGCGCATATCGTCCGTGTTAGACAAGTTAAATTTGGCAGCGCAAAAATAGCGAATGAATTAAGAGAAAAAGGCGTATCAGACAAGCTGATCACTGAAGCAGTTTCAGAAGTAAGAGCCAGTGAATTAGAAAATGCGGCGGAAGTGTGGCGTAAAAAATATAATCAGGTCGCCAGCAACCGTAATGAGTGGGCAAAACAAGCGCGATTCTTACAGAGCCGCGGTTTTGGTTTCGATACGATTAAACAAGTACTAAAAGCAGCAGAAAACGATAATGATTAAATTAAGTAACAAGCCAAGCATTAATGAAATTAGGAAAGCCTTTCTAGACTTTTACGTGTCCAAAGGCCATACCGCTGTTGCGTCTGCTTCTTTAGTACCGCACGAGGACCCTACCCTGCTCTTCACTAACGCAGGCATGAATCAATTTAAAGATGTGTTTTTGGACTTTGATAAACGTGCTTATACCCGTGCTACCTCTAGCCAAAAATGTTTGCGTGCTGGTGGCAAACATAATGACTTAGAGAATGTCGGCTACACAGCCCGCCATCACACTTTCTTTGAGATGCTCGGCAACTTTAGTTTTGGCGATTACTTTAAACAAGATGCTATCAAATACGCATGGGAACTACTAACAGAAGTTTACAAACTCCCAACAGAAAAACTACTTGTTACCGTCTATGCTGAGGATGATGAAGCTTATGACATCTGGCTAAAAGTCATTGGCGTGCCTGCTGAAAAAATCATTCGCATTGGTGATAATAAAGGCGCTTGTTACGCATCTGATAACTTCTGGATGATGGGCGATACTGGCCCTTGCGGCCCATGCTCTGAAATATTTTACGATCATGGCTCACATATTCCAGGTGGCCTACCAGGCAGCCCTGATGAAGATGGCGATCGCTTTATCGAGATTTGGAATAATGTATTTATGCAATACAATCGCGATGATGCGGGTGTGATGCATGCATTACCAAAACCTAGCGTTGATACTGGCATGGGCTTAGAGCGTATCTCTGCCATTTTGCAAGGTGTACATGCTAACTATGAGATTGATTTGTTTACCACACTGATTGCAGCAGCAGCGCGTGAAACTAAAACAACAGAATTAGCGAATCCTAGCTTAAAAGTATTAGCCGACCATATTCGTGCTTGTTCATTCTTGATTGCTGACGGGGTGATTCCAGGTAACGAAGGTCGTGGTTATGTGTTGCGCCGCATTATTCGCCGTGCTGTTCGTCATGGTTATAAGCTCGGTGCGCGCAATGCCTTCTTTAACCAAATGTTACAAGACTTAGTGAATGAGATGGGCGAAGCTTATCCCGAGCTCGTCTCTGAGCAAAAGCGAATCAATGCCACGCTCAAACAAGAAGAGGAACGCTTCTTCGAAACTATTGAAAATGGCATGGCGATTCTAAATACTGAGCTTAAAGAAACCAAAGGTCAGTTCAACGGTGAAACTGCATTTAAGTTACACGACACGTACGGCTTCCCGCTTGATTTAACCGCTGACATTTGTCGTGAACGTAATGTCACAGTCGATACTGTTGGCTTTGATGCGGCGATGGCGCGTCAAAAAGACCAAGCACGTGCCGCTGGGAAGTTCAAAATGGCAACCAACTTGGAATACGATGGCATCGCAACGATATTCCATGGTTATGACCAACTCGAAACAACTGGCAAGATTACCGCTTTATATCAGGACGGCACAGCTGTAGAACAATTATCAGCAGGCGAGCAAGGTGTTGTGATTTTAGACAACACTCCTTTTTACGCTGAATCTGGCGGTCAAGTCGGTGACATCGGCCAACTAAAAGCTGGAGATACTCTCTTTTCAGTAGAAGGCACACAGAAAGTACAAGCAACGGTATTCGGCCATCATGGCACATTGAAAACAGGCACGTTATCAGTCGGTGAAAGTATTAGCGCACAGGTAAATATGCAAGCCCGTAGTGCTACCATGCGTAACCACTCTGCTACGCACTTAATGCACAACGCATTGCGCGAAGTGCTTGGCGACCATGTGCAGCAAAAAGGTAGCTTGGTTGATACGGAAAAAACACGTTTTGACTTCTTGCATAATGCATCTATGACCAACGAAGAAATTCGCCAAGTGGAATTACTCGTCAATGCAGAGATATTTGCCAACTTAGAAACCCAGTCCCGTGTGATGGAGATTAATGCCGCTAAAGAAACTGACGCCCTCATGTTGTTTGGTGAAAAATATGGTGATGAAGTGCGTGTATTAAACATTGGCTCATCTTGTGAGCTTTGCGGCGGCACACATGTAAAACGTACTGGTGACATTGGTTTGTTCACGATTGTGGCAGAAGGTGGCGTGGCCGCTGGTGTACGCCGTGTAGAAGCGGTGACAGCCACTAATGCGTTGAGTTATATGCAGAATATGGAAACCACATTAGGTGGCGTAGCGGGCACATTGAAAGTGTTACCCGCAGAAGTGCCAACAAGGATTAATGGCTTATTGGATCAAGTTAAAAAGTTAGAACGTGATCTAACCGCAGCCAAGGGTAAACTTGCCTCATTACAAGGTGTTGATTTAGCCACACAGGCAATTGATATTAACGGCATTAAAGTATTAGCGGCAACATTAGAAGGTGCTGATGCTAATACGCTACGTGAAGCCATGGACAAACTAAAAGACAAACTCCAATCAGCAGCCATCGTTTTAGCCGCTGTGAATGGTGAAAAAGTGAGCATTGCCGCTGGCGTCACGAAAGATTTAATCGGCAAAATGAAAGCAGGCGAACTCGTCAACCATGTTGCATCCCAAGTGGGTGGAAAAGGTGGCGGAAAAACTGACATGGCGATGGCAGGCGGCACGGATGCCAGCCAATTACCACAAGCACTAGCGAGTGTTAAAGTATGGGTAAAAGAGAGAATTTAAAGAACTAAAATTATGGCATTAATCGTACAAAAATTCGGCGGTACATCTGTTTCAACTCCAGAACGTATTAAGAGTCTGGCAAACAGGGTTAACCGCTTTAAAAAACAAGGGCATCAAATTGTCGTCGTCGTTTCAGCCATGTCTGGAGAAACGAACCGCTTGATTGCGCTTGCCAACGAAATTACAACCACCCCAAGCCCAAGAGAGTTAGATGTCATTATCTCGACTGGTGAGCAAGTGGCGATCGGCATGACGGCATTAGCGTTACAAGAGCTAGGCTTGAAAGCGAAGAGCTATACGGGTTCACAAGTCAAAATATTAACCGATGCCTCCAATGGTAAAGCACGTATTATTGACATCGATGGCCAAAGCATGAAAAAAGATATAGACAACGGCTATGTGGTTGTCGTTGCAGGCTTCCAAGGCTGTGATGCAGATGGAAATATCACGACGTTAGGTCGTGGTGGTTCAGATACGACTGGTGTTGCCTTAGCTGCCGCATTAGGCGCTGATGAATGCCAAATCTATACCGATGTAGATGGTGTCTACACAACAGACCCTCGTGTCGTACCAGAAGCGCGCCGTTTAGACAGAATCACGTTTGAAGAAATGCTAGAGCTGGCCTCACAAGGCAGCAAGGTGCTGCAAACGCGCTCAGTTGAATTTGCAGGAAAATATAAAGTTAAATTACGTGTACTTTCTAGTTTTGAAGAAGAAGGAAACGGTACACTCATTACGTTTGAAGAAGATAGTAAGGACGACAATATGGAACAACCACTCATTTCAGGCATCGCATTTAATCGCGATGAAGCGAAAATTATGGTGCTTGGCGTGCCAGATACACCAGGCATTGCTTACCAAATTTTAGGTCCGATTGCTGATGCAAATATTGATGTAGATATCATCATTCAAAACCAAGGTGCAAAAACGACAGACTTTACTTTTACTGTGAATAAGAATGAAATGAAAAAGGTGCTTGAAATTCTCAACACAAAAGTACAACCAGACATTCATGCACGTGAAATAATTGGTGATGACAATATTGCAAAAGTATCTGCTGTTGGTGTTGGTATGCGCTCACATGTTGGCATTGCTAGCCAGATGTTCCGTACATTATCAGAAGAAGGTATTAATATCCAAATGATCTCTACTAGTGAAATTAAAGTCGCAGTTGTGATTGAAGAAAAGTATATGGAACTAGCTGTACGAGCCTTGCACAAAGCATTTGAATTAGAAGAAGCGTAAAATAATCATCATTGGTTTTACTATCGTTTTAATCACCGATGAATTAGTTTTCATTGATTAACCTGTTTTAATTGATTTTAAAATGAGTTTCGCGTAGTATCGCGGCCTTGTAATCGCATTAAAAAGGTTCAAAACGGAGAGCTGGCCGAGTGGTCGAAGGCACTTCCCTGCTAAGGAAGCATACGGGGTCAACCTGTATCGAGGGTTCGAATCCCTCGCTCTCCGCCAAAATAAACCCCTATATACTTGATATATAGGGGTTTATTTTTATACAATACAATTGAAACCGTCAACAAAACCGTCAAATCAATTCGTTACTACACCCCACTAGCATTAGTACAGGTGTAGGTTCTGTTGTTGAAGTCAAACTCAGTCAGATCACCACCCATCTCACAATCTCTAGCAAATCTGTCGTAGTCAACATAGTATCTAATACTCTCAGGAATGCTATGCAGCCAGCACTCATTAAATAGCTCTGTAGCAGCATCTTTCAAGTATCCCTCTGCAATGCTTGACTCATCAATCTTATCAAGCCCTTGGCTCATTGTGTAGCCTGCACAACCGACTAAGTAATAAAGATTAATCTTGTCACTGTCGCTTAATGTATCAACATCATCAAACCATGTATTTAGGTTCGCTTGGTTGATGCCACAAGCTTTAAACAGTGCTGCATCATTACCATCTATGTACTGAATTTCAAACTCCTCTACAGCGTTACCGTAGCGGTCTAGGTGGCATTCTGATTTGGTTTGATACTCGTCTATGCTTTCAAAGTAAAACCCTGCTGCATCAAGATTATATGGTGTTGCGTGGAATGTATTAGTCATGGTCTTAGCTCCTGTATCGTTTTTAGATTGCACGCATGGAATTGGATTAACTACATGCTGCGTATGCTGGCTATTCAACTTGATCTACTTAGATCTTTGGTTGGTTTATTTGCCATATAAAAACGATGTTAGGAACTTGGTGCTAGAAGCATCTGTGGCGGATGCCGCTTAGGGCTGGATTGGGCATATACTCATTTATCTAGCTCTCGCATAGATTATGGCTACAGATACGGCTCCATCGCCCTTAGCGCTCTGTCTTTGAACTCATAGAAGAGCGTTGCATTGGGCTTTTTTGGTGAAAGCAGAAAAAGGTTTTCTTTAAACCGTTGTTTGATTGAGTCTAATTCGACTGTCGCTGGCTGTATTATTTCCAAATATAATTTATCCCAGCCAACTTCTCTTTCTGCATCCTTTGAAGACGATAGCAGTAGGTGTCCAGCTTCTCTCCAATAAAATTCTGCCGATAACTTACACATATTGGCGAAATCATCTTCAAAGCTATCGAAGGAAAGCTTGGCGTTGAACTGTTGCTTGTACAACAACATCAATGCCACTTTATCTGCGATGCGGAAGATTACATGCTTTGCTACCAAGGCTTGAACCTTCTCGTCTGACATATCTGAGGTAACATCTTCCTCAAAAAACATGCGGGAAAATAAGGCTTGTCCGGCGCCAGTCAGGGCATTTGCTAGCGCATATTTCTCCAAAGCCATGACAATGAATCTTCTACATTCCGTAGCTTGGCTTTGCCGCGTGTGTTCTGCCGCAATAAGTTCTAACTTTGGAGAGAAATCGTTCCGCCACATGCGCCCATGGTCAATCCCAGGTTCTACCCGCCTGAGCGCCTGAAATATATCAGGCAAAATTGGTGCCGCAATCTCAAATGCTTGGCCTGTGGCTTCGTGAAGGTCTGGCAGGCTAAGTTTCTGCTTAAACCTTGCGACCAATGCATGCCATAGTATTCCCATCTTAATACTCCAATGACTGACGTTAAAATTGAGGGGTACGCCGCTTTTGGCGTGCCCCTCTCGAATGCAGGGTTAGCTTTCGTCGCCATGCAATACACGAAAATCATGCTCTAATTCCACAAAAGCAGGCTTAATAGTTTCAGACATTTTATCGGTTATTTCAAGCCACTTTTGTACTTTCTGCGTCATATCACTAAGATTAAAAAACTCGTAGTAAATAGATGTTAACTGCTGATTGAAATCGTCAATTTTATCTGATGCAGATTTTGGAAGAAAGATTTTCTTTTTTCTATAGAGTTCTAGGAATGCAATATTTGACTTAACTGCTATATCACGTCGATCTTCTCTTGACGTGCCCCCAGAAGGCTCAAATGCTTTTACATATTCAGCTAAATCAAAATAAAGCTAAGCTAATAACGCATATATTTCAGAAATTGCGTCTGCACGCTTTTCATGTAGCTTTGTGAATTTGAAATTTCCTTGAGCGGCAATGATGCCAAGTTGCGATTTAAGCTTTTCGATTTCAATATTAGATGTTGATTTTAGCTCTGCCTTATGCGTTTCTAGTTTTTGGTCGTATTCATTTTTTATCGCATTTTTGAGGCGCTCTGAAATTACTGATTTTGTTAGCCAGACCAGTGCAGCAGTAAGAAGACCAGCTACTGTAGCTGAAGTAATAATTTCAATGATAAATTGCATATTGCCAGCATCAAGCACAGTGAGCGTGTCACCATCGGAAACCCCTACTACTCGCCCTGCTATAGCTTCAGCATAAGAAGCTATAGAAAATGTTAGCGTTAAAGCAAGTAGTAGTAATTGAGTTTTATGCTTAGTCATTATTTTAATTTAATTATGTAGTTAAGCATAGGTAGTGCATTATCGCTTTAGAAGCGTATCTCTAGCTTCGTTAAACTCAGCCTCTGATATATGACCATCCTCTTTGAGCTTAACCCATTTCATCAGTTCATCAGCCACGGAATATTGCTTTAGCTTATCACCTTTGACAATGTCAATATTAGACGTGTTATTTTGTGTATTTAGCAATTTTGGTTTAGAAGAAAAAATTCCATTTTTTTCCACCCATTCACTATGTGATTTAAGTGGTTTAAAGAACAGGGCTTTAAGCAAAATTAAATATGCGAATGGAATTGATGAAAAAATGATAAATAAATACCAGTCCCTGGTATCCGTTATAGACATAATAATTCCCGCCAAAATCAAACCAACGGACAGTAGCCCAAAATAACCTTTAGCGTTTCTCACAGCAGTTTCAATATGTGAGAAATCTTCATGTTTTCTGAGCATGAATATTCCAAATCCAATGAATAGTGCTGGTATCACTCCAACACCAAATACAACAGTTGGCGCCAATAATAAAGAAAATATCAATATCTTACTTTGGTCGTTACTACTTAATGGTTGATTTTGCATGACGATTTAGGCTCCTGAATTTTGCATCTCTTAGCATATACATTATCCAGTATTTATGTGATTTACTTCGCAGTCATATTTTTGGTGATAATGATGGCTCAGTTTCATTGAACAACTTTCACTAATTTATAAGTACTAAGGTTTACTGACTGTAAATTGGTTTTATGCTCTTAAACCATTAAAAATAAGCTATAGCATTGCTGCAAAAATCGAAGGAGTGAAGTTTTATCAGCTCCGTTATGCAGCCTTCCCCAGTAGCTGGGGATAATAGGGGTTGGCTTAAAACAAGATAAGCTTTGCGGTCATTTTACATAGCGTTCATTATCCGACCGAAGGCTTGAGTGCGTAGCACTTTGGATAATAGTGCGTTATGTAACTTGGCTGCATATCATTTAAAACAAAACAAACAAACAAAGTAAAACCACAAAGTAGTTGGCTGGCTTTATCAGCGTGCTAATTTTTGGTTCTCAGTATTAGCTCTGACTACTACGAAGTTCTAAGCAGATAGCGGCTTCATGCTTTCTGCTTCCTTGAAGTATGTTACTTCGTGTGCTTTTCATTATAGTAGTAGTTGTATTTTTCTTCCTTCGGCTACCTAAAGCCAATCAGGCATTGAGGTTAAAGCTTAGGCTGCACAAGCCTCTATCTGTTTCTTTTTAGAAGTGTATCAGTAGATTACGATCGTTACTCTGCGAGCTTATAAATGTGTTTTAAGAGGTGTTAGTCAGCAAAGAAGGGGTGGGGGTGTTTGGAAATGCTGAAATATCACTTTGATGGGGGGTATGCTTCGCTTTATGGTTCAAGTAAAGAAGTAACTGCACCCGTAGGCAGGTGAGTGAATTCTGTAAAACCTGACTTAGTTAATCATAAGCAATCTTCACCTTGTTACTTAATAATGCTATATGCAATCTAAGGTTGGATCTGATCATCATGC
>JBLIIL010000054.1:0-11489 GCA_047634755.1 Methylophilaceae bacterium | reverse complement strand
GTTATTAGTTTTTGTTAGCTTGCTCTCAGTTGACGCTTTTCTGATGAGATTTTTGCCGTTATCTGGTGTATTACTTTTTTTACTAGTCGTTATTTCAATTAATACATTTGTTGAAAACAACTCTTCAGCAATGGTTTCTAATTTTTTTAAAAAACGATCTTTAACCCATTTTTGTACGAATTTATTCGGCGCCACCACAAGAATATTATTACCCACAACTTCAGTGGTAAGTGGTTTTATCCATGTGTTAAATTGTTGCGCAGAGAGCTCTTGCTCAAAACGCCTAAGGCAAGTGGGCCAAAATTTTTCCATCGGTTTACCAAGTACCCTAGTTTAAAGGTTAAGAAAAAGGAACAAATATAACTGATGAAACAAATATTTTTCACCAATGCGCCTTAATAGGCTGTTAATTTTAACCTTTTTATCTATACTTATCCACAGGCAACACCAATTATTTAGTATAAAAATAGTATTGACATATACACCAGTTATAAGGTTTAATGTTCGGTTTTGTAGTATTGGCATTTGGAGAAGTAAATGAAACGTACCTATCAACCGTCTAAAACACGCCGCGCACGTACGCACGGATTTTTAGTGCGCTCAAGAACAAAAGGCGGCCGTAAGATTCTTGCAGCACGTCGTGCAAAAGGTCGTAAGCGCATCGGTCTGTAATGCAGCCTGTATATTTAACGCGATAATTCGTGTTAAATCTATTAAGCATTTAATGATAATTAGCGATGCCAAAACCACAATTAACTAAACTAATTATGATTAGAAAAACGGATGAATTTTCATCCGTTTTTAGTTTTAGAAAACGATTTTCTACATCAAATCTGGTTATTCATTACAAGCCAAACTCGGATGTGGTGGCAAGAGTTGGTTTTGTTGTTGCTAAAAAGGTTGCCAAGCGAGCCGTTGATAGAAATTATATGCGACGGGTATTGCGTGAGCTGTGTCGCCAAAAGTTACATGCATTAAATGGTGTAGACGTGGTGATTCAAGTTAAAAAACCATTTAATAACAGTCAGTTCTTATTAATGAAACAAGAGCTTGTTATGCTGTTTGTTAAAATTCAGCGTAAAGTATAGCTTAGGAGCATTTATGGCCAAGCTACTCATCGGCTTAATTAGGTTATACCAATGGTGTTTAAGTCCTTTTTTTGGGATGGGGTGTCGCTTTGAGCCAACTTGTTCGCATTATGCAATTGAAGTGATAAAAAAGCATGGTGCAATCAAAGGTAGTTATTTAATGGTGTTACGATTAGGGCGGTGTCACCCTTGGTGTGATGGTGGTTATGATCCCGTACCTTAATTTTTCTTCTAACTAGAAATATTTTTTTATTTATAAAGAGTTGTATGGACATTAAGCGTTTAGTTTTATTTGTTGTTTTTTCTTTTTCAGTGATGATGTTATGGGATGCGTGGCAGGTTAAGAACTCACCTCAAAATAAGGCGGCAGCAACCGCTTCCATTAGCGAGTCTTCTACATTGGATTCAAACCTTCCAGCAGCAGCTGAAGCAGTGGGAATTGCACAGGTAGACAACAGTCAATTCAAATTAGCGGAAGGTGAGCGGGTCAGGGTGAGTACTGATTTATATAACGCTGAGTTTAGTACTGTTGGGGGTGATTTACGCCACCTGGTATTGAATAAACACCTTGCCGATGATAAAAGATCAGGTAACTTTGTTTTGATGGATGATGCAGCTTCTAACCCAATGTTATATGTTGCTCAAACAGGGTTAATTGGTGCCGACTTACCTAATCATAAAACATTGTTCACAACGACAGCGAGCAGCTACACGATGGAAAGCGGTGCTGATGCTTTAACTGTGAAGTTTTCTTGGGAAAATAACGGCATAACTGTTGATAAACTCTATACCTTCCATCGCGGTAGCTATCAAATTAATGTCGACTACCGAGTTGTTAATACTAGCGCTGCAGACATTACACCATCTGTTTACTATCAAATCACGCACGACAGTGAGTCTAATCAAGGTTCTGCATTTATGCCAACCTTTACGGGTGGTGCTTACTTTACAGATGCAGATAAATTTAAAAAAGTTAGCTTTGATGATATGGCCTCATCTAATTTGTCACTTAAAAGTAAAGACGGTTGGATTGGTATTATTCAGCATTATTTTGCTAGCACTTGGATTCCTAAAGGAGCAACGGCCAATGAATTCTATACAATACAATTAGGTGATAATATGTATGCAGTTGGTGTGGTTAACCCCATTGCTACAATTACCGTTGGTAGTGCTGTTGATGTTAAAGCAACCTTATTTTCTGGACCACAAACAGCGGCCGACCTTAAAGCGGCAGCGCCAGGTTTAGAGTTTGCTGTTGACTATGGTTGGTTAACTGTTATTGCTAAACCATTATTTTGGTTGCTATCAAAAATTCATAGTGTGATTGGCAACTGGGGTGTGGCCATCATCCTCTTAACCATTTTTTTAAAAGCACTTTTCTTTAAGCTCTCCGCAAAAAGTTATCGCAGTATGGCTCAAATGCGTGAGATGGCACCGAAGATGCAAGCGATGAAAGAAAAGCTCAAGGATGATAAACAAGCATTGCAAACAGCAATGATGGAAATGTACCGAAAAGAGAAAATAAATCCACTTAGTGGTTGTCTGCCAATTTTGGTACAAATACCTGTTTTTATAGCTCTTTATTGGGTGTTGTTAGGTTCTGTTGAGCTGCGCCATGCACCATTTTTTGGCTGGATTACTGATTTATCTGCCAAAGACCCTTACTATATTTTGCCTGTTCTTATGGGCGCATCAATGATCATTCAAACCTATTTAAACCCAGCGCCGGCCGACCCGATCCAAGCTAAAATGATGAAAATTATGCCAGTGGTGTTTAGTATTTTCTTTTTCTTCTTTCCATCTGGTTTGGTTTTATACTGGTTGGTGAATAATGTTCTATCGATTGCTCAGCAGTGGTATATCAACAAAAACATTCATGCAGCAGCGTTAGCTAAAAAAGGCAGTGCAAACCGCTAGTCCACAGGACACGATTGCCGCCATCGCTACAGCAAGTGGTGCAGGCGGTATTGGTGTTGTCCGAATTTCAGGTCCGCTAAGTGAGCAGGTTGCGACCAATATTCTAGGGCATTGCCCTACTGCCCGATACGCGACCTATTTAGATTTTAAACAAGCGGATGGTGAGTTAATTGATCGAGGTATTGCGATCTATTACAATGCACCACACTCATATACTGGTGAAGCTGTCTTAGAGCTACAAGGCCACGGCGGCACAGCATTGATGCAGATTCTATTAGCCCGTTGTATTGAGCTGGGCGCACGTCAAGCAACACCAGGTGAATTTACCCGCCGTGCATATCTCAATGATAAATTAGATTTGGCACAAGCCGAAGCCGTTGCTGATGTGATTAATGCTGCTACGATAGAGGCGGCCAAAAGTGCGGTACGTTCTTTGTCTGGTGAGTTCTCTGATGCCGTTAATACTTTATTGAGCGCTCTGGTTAATTTACGCTTATACGTTGAAGCTTGTTTAGACTTCCCAGAAGAGGAAGTTGATTTTATTACACAGGGGCGTGTCGCAGAAAAAATTACGCTTAATCAACAAGCCTTAGAAATAATCTTCACTAAAGCACAACAAGGTCTTTTATTAAGAGATGGTATTAATGTTGTGTTAATCGGCCAGCCCAATGTTGGTAAGTCGAGTTTAATGAATGCGCTTTCTGGTGAAGAAGTCGCAATTGTTACATCGATACCTGGAACTACACGTGATGCTATTAAAACTGAAATTCAAATTAATGGTGTGCCATTGCATGTGATTGATACTGCTGGTCTTCGTGAGACTGAGGATGAAGTAGAAAAAATAGGTATTGCACGCACATACCAAGCCACAGAAACGGCCCATATCGCATTATTATTGCTTGATGTAACTACTGGCATTGGTCAACAGGAAAAATTAATTTTAGGCCGCCTACCGCAAGGAATTGCTAAAATTTGGGTTCATAATAAAATTGATGTATCTGCTGAAAAACCACAGGTACTCGAAAAAGATGATGAGACCCACATTTTTCTTTCGGCTAAAACGGGTGATGGTTTAACACTATTAAAAAATCATTTATTGTCTCTTGTTGGGTATCAGCAAAATTCTGAAGGTGTTTTTATGGCGAGAGCAAGACACCTTGATGCACTGGAACAAGTACGCCAACATTTGCGTTATGCAAGTGAGCAAATTAATTCAGCTGAATTGGTGGCGGAAGAGTTGCGGGTAGCACAAGAGGCATTAAGTACGATTACCGGCAAGTTTACCCCTGATGATTTATTGGGTGAGATTTTTTCCAGGTTTTGTATTGGTAAATAATTAAGTAAAATAAAAAAGGCGTAAACTGTCCCTTTTTTAATGAGTCTAAAATACGAGACTTATTGCTCTGTTGCTTTTAACTCGTTATAAGTTATTTCTTGCTCAGGCTGTAAAGCTTGTTATTTTGGTGTAGGCCTAACTTTACAAACACGCTTACAGCCAGTAATCATCGCAAAAATCAAGTTATCACGATGCAGTATGCTTTCAGCAATAACACCGGCTACATGGCCTACAACTAAAAATAACCAACCCCACGTTGCGTAATGATGAATTATTTTGTATGCATCAGTATAGGTGTCGGTAAAAATCCAACCATTTTCAAATACTAAAATACCTGAAGCAACGGCGGTTAATCCAATGCCTAGCATGCCATAAATAACGATAGCACCAGTTGGGTTGTGGCCAATGTAGTGTTTTGCATTGCCTTTCACTAATTTGTACAGATACTTTGCTGCCCATACAATGTTTGGTGGGAACGTTTTGAAGTTAGCATAGCCCGTGGCAACAGTCCCCCAGATAACGCGTGCAACCATCAATGTACCAGCAATATAGCCAGCGTTAACATGTAGCAATCTATCCCACTCAGAGGTGTGGTAATAGAATGCCACCCCAAAGGCAATGGCTAAAGACCAGTGAAAGATCCTAACAAATGGATCCCATATATATCGTTGCATCAGGCCAGTTTCTTATGAAGGTGATTTTTCTGAGAATAGATATTTAATAAAGTTTGCTTTTTCTTGCGCGCTACAATCTGAACCAAGAATATCATTACAGTGCTCTGTAAACTTGTCTTCCACATTGGCAATATCAGTAAAACGTTTAGGGTTGACCATTGGAGAAAGCGGTTTAATTTCTTTTTTGGTTATGACGTGTTTTCCATAGTTTGCAGGGTTTTGCGTGTGGCAAGAAGCACATGCAGCTTCATGCCCATTGTTTTTAAAGGTTCGGTTGAAAAATAACTTACCTTCAATCGTTGAATTTTTAAAGTCTTTATTAACCAGTTGAGCAGAAGCGGTATATTTATCCATCAGCGTTTGTGCATTGATGACGTCTGCAATAACGGATGTTGCTGTAAGGCTTATCAAAGCGGCAATGATGAGTGATACTCTTTTCATTTTATTTCTCCTAATTAAAGCTAAAGTGAATTACTAGTTAAAATAAATTCTAATATAGTTATGTTAAGTATTTATTTCTAAAGTGTGAGGTCTGTGTTTCATTAGTGTTTCATAATTGTAAGTAACAGCATATTGAATGATGTTGGTAGGTAGTAAGAAGAGTGGATCTATATCTTCATTTTTTAAATTTAAGCTTGTGGAATACTATTCATGAGCCTGTTTAAGGAGGCCTTTAATGAGGTGTGGGTGGGTCAAACAAAAAAGTATGCCAAAGCGCCTTTTTTAATAAATCAATTGGTTGGTTTAGTTAAATCATTGATTTCTGTATCTGGTGCATTTTTTGAACTGACTCAATACCGTTATCTCGAGCAGCTACTGATTCGTACATTTGACTTTGACCAATCACTTGGCCATTACCTGCCAAAAGATTAAAGTGTGTTTGACCACTTTTTGCTTTTTTTACCCCAAATTTACCAGCCATCACCTTCTCCTCAATTAATTTAATTAAATGATAGCAACACTTTTTATTCACTATAGGTGTGTATCTAACGAGCCGACAATATTATATTCTTTGTTTTATGCTAATTTAGCAATATTTAATTGATTAACTTCGGCGCTGTTAACGGCCCTTTGATGGTTAACTTGCGTTAATTTCATTGTTAGGGATGGCAATATTTGATAACAGTGTAGCTGATACTTATTTGCCGGCTGATAGGCTCACCTGCCTACTCGCTTGCAGTTGTTTTTCTTATAATGATTGCTTAGTCAATTGATAATGCTTATTGTTAAGAGAAGGATTGCCAGTTAACTTGGCGTAGCTATTTGTTTCATTTAAGTTGCGTTTACGCATTGCTTCACCAAGACCTACTCTTTTAAGCACGGCATTTTTAACAACGAAGGCGGCACTTAATTTGGTGTTTTTAATTGTATTTAAATCAGGATCAAAACCAAAAGAAAAATAGCCCCGGCTATTTAATACGGCAGTCAATGTTTTACTTAACTCAAGATCGCTAGAAAAAACCTTAATAACGAAATCCGATAAATTGAAATCCCCTTTTGAAGCAAATGTTGGTGAGCCAAGTCTTCTTGTGCCATCACCAAGGCCTCAACCTGGAGGGACTGTATGACATAAGGAACCGTTAAGTGATGATAAAACCTATTTTTCAAATTAATATAGTCGGGGTAAATTCGTATTTTTTGCCATAATGGGATGCGAGTAGTCAATTGTTAAGCCTTTTAATAGCAAGTGTGGTTTGGAGTATAGCCATACATGTACCTACTGAACTATGCCGGCCTCATAAATATGCGCTGACACTTTTTTAAGCGGTTTGACTAACATCAGGATATTGTTAAAGCTCGCTGCAATAAGAAGGATACACAGCACAGCAGCAGTAAAAAAAGATTTAATGGCCTGTAGTAGGCTAGAGAACCATTCTTTAATGTGACTTTTAGAGCGCGCTTTACTCACTTTTCTTTGCTTCCGCTGCAGCCTTTAGTTTGTTCTGCTCGGCTTTCCTGGTTGCGATTTCCGCTTTTTCTTCTGCCTTTAATCGGGCCCACTCTTCTTTTTAGCCTCTTTTAGGATATTAGAAACAGCCTAAAGCTTTGCTTTGTTTTCCATTGTTTATGCTTACTCTACCTCGCCTTCCCTGGTAGGCGTGATGAAACTGGTAAATTCGTCGATGCTGATTTCATGTGTTTGTTTTGCATTCGCAATGGGTACGGTCGTGTTTGGGCTGGAAAATGATTTAGCACCCCTTAATATAATAAAGTCACCTTCAAGCAATCAAGTCATTGGTTTTTGAACGATTTTAGGTTAACATTTTGCAGATTAGCGAGGATTTCTTCTTCAGTGGAGTCAGTGACCATTTCTGTTAATACCTGGTCAATAGCATCAGGTAGCGGTTTTATAAATGCCCGTTCGCCCCGGTTGGTTTTTGTGTAAGCAATGTCAGCAGTCTTAATCCTCAAGTGTTGTTAAAAATTCTAGCTTTTACTGAGAGGGCTACCATGACGCTGCGAGCTTTGGAAAAGAGGTTTATGATATTTTTGATATTCTTATAGCATTGTTTCACGTGAAACAATGCTATAAGAATAAACAAACAACGCATTTCTGCAGCATATCTTGGTTGTTTCACGTGAAACAACCAAGATAAAGTAACGGAGTGGATTGTTTTACGTTAAAATCCAACTCTTTCATTCTTCAGCAGCGTCGCGAGTAAAGTATGCAGTTTCCTGATAAATTTGATGTAATTGTTATTGGTGGTGGCCACGCGGGCACCGAAGCGGCGTTAGCTGCTGCGCGCATGGGGCAAAAAACCTTATTGTTGTCACACAGCATCGAAACGCTGGGGCAGATGTCTTGCAACCCTTCTATCGGGGGTATTGGTAAAGGTCATTTGGTTAAAGAGGTTGACGCACTTGGCGGTGCGATGGCACAAGCGGCTGATGAAAGTGGCATTCAGTTTCGGGTTCTTAACGCAAGTAAAGGACCCGCAGTGCGAGCTACACGTGCGCAGGCAGATCGCGTGTTATATAAAGCGGCTATTCGTCATCGTCTGGAGAATCAGCCTAATTTATGGCTTTTTCAGCAGGCTGTTGATGACATTATTTTAGACGGAGATAAGGCTGTTGGCGTTGTTACGCAAATCGGCTTGCGCTTTGCTTCCATGTCTGTGGTTCTAACGGCAGGTACATTTTTGGGTGGTTTGATTCACGTGGGCATGCGAAACTATAGTGCTGGCCGTGCTGGAGACCCCCCTTCTATTTCGCTGGCAGCAAGGCTGCGCGAAATTGGCTTGCCAGTTGCTCGATTGAAAACAGGTACGCCACCTAGGCTTGATGGCCGTACGATAGATTATAGTGCAATGACTGAGCAGCCTGGCGATAACCCGCTGCCAGTATTTTCATTTATGGGAAATGTGTCGCAGCACCCTGAACAGGTTTCATGCTGGATTACCCACACGAATGAAGCAACGCATGAGGTTATTCGTAATGGTTTAGACCGCTCGCCGATGTACACTGGAAAGATTGAAGGTGTTGGGCCTCGCTATTGTCCAAGTATAGAAGATAAGATTCACCGCTTTGCCGACAAAGACTCACATCAACTATTTTTAGAGCCAGAAGGCTTGGATACGCATGAGGTTTATCCTAATGGCATTTCAACTAGCCTTCCATTTGATGTGCAGTTGGACTTGGTGCGTACTATAAAAGGTTTGGAAAATGCACATATTCTGCGACCGGGTTATGCGATTGAGTATGACTATTATGATCCTCGTGGCTTAAAAAGCTCTTTAGAGACGAAGGCTGTGCACGGTTTGTTCTTTGCTGGGCAAATTAATGGGACGACTGGGTATGAAGAAGCAGCCGCGCAAGGGTTGTTAGCTGGTGTAAATGCTGCGCTATATGTGCAAGACAAAGAAAGCTGGTGCCCTGCTCGTGATGAAGCTTACTTAGGTGTTTTGGTTGATGACTTGATTACCACTGGTGTGACAGAGCCTTATCGTATGTTTACGAGTCGTGCAGAATATCGCCTGCAGCTGCGTGAAGATAATGCAGATATGCGTTTGACTGAAATGGGCCGCAAGCTTGGTTTGGTTGATGAAGCGCGCTGGGAGGCCTTTAGCCGCAAGCAAGAGGCCGTTACTAAAGAGCAGCAGCGCTTGAAAAAAACCTTTGTACAACCCGCTAATGTTTCACGTGAAACACAACAAGCCGTGTTGGGCAAAGTGTTGGGTCACGAATATAGTTTGTTTGAATTGTTGCGGCGCCCTGAAGTAAGTTATCAAGGTTTGCTTGATTTAATGCCAACCGATGCAGTGTTATCAGCGGAGGTAAAAGAGCAAGTAGAAATCGCGGCAAAATATCAAGGTTATATTGACCGGCAAAAAGATGAAATTGCTAAGCAAAAAAGCAGTGAGCATATTAAGCTGGGTAATGCGATTGATTATGATGAAGTGCATGGGTTAAGTACTGAGGCGCGTCAAATGTTGGCGCAACACCAGCCTGAAACGATTGGTCAGGCTGGTAGAATTTCAGGGATTACGCCTGCGACCATCTCTATTTTGATGATCTATATGAAGCGTAAGAATAAGAAGGTAGCGAATCCAAATAGTAGTGAAGCTGCATGATTGAGTTGGCTGAAAAATTAGCGGCCGGTATTGCCGAAATGGGTTTGCAAGTTTCGCCAGAAAGGCAACAAAGCTTATTAGATTATTTGGATTTATTGGCCAAGTGGAACAAAGTCTATAATTTAACTGCTGTACGTGATCCGCTGGAAATGGTGACATTGCACTTGTTGGATAGTTTGAGTGTGTTGTCTTATATAGAGGGTAAAAGTTTGTTGGACGTGGGGAGTGGCTGCGGTTTGCCTGGTATTGCCTTAGCTATCTGTTTACCAGAATTGCAAGTGACGACCATTGATACGGTGCAGAAAAAAGCGATTTTTATGCGCCAAGTCAAAGGTGAACTGGGTTTGGGTAACTTACAAGTGGTGAATGCGCGTGTGGAGGAGTATGAGGCTGAGCCGTTTGAGTTGATTATTTCTCGCGCCTTTTCTGACTTGGATTTGTTTATGGCGCTGTCACAACATTTGTTGGCCGAGGGTGGTAGTTGGTTGGCGATGAAAGGTGTTTCGCCACAACAAGCTTTAGAGGCGCTTAAAGTAAAAAGTAAAGTTTATCCATTGTCTGTGGCAGGTTTAGAAGCAGAGCGGCATTTGGCCATAATTGAAAAATTTTAGTAATAATTGAATAGAAGCCATTGGAAAATATGTGATGAAAATATTAGCAATTACAAACCAAAAAGGTGGCGTTGGTAAAACCACAACCTGTGTAAATTTGGCTGCAAGTTTGGCGATGAATAAGAAAAAAGTCCTGTTGGTTGATCTTGATCCGCAAGGAAATGCCACGACGGGGTGTGGTATTAATAAAGCAAAGCTTAAGCATAGTATTTACGATGTGTTGATTGCGCAGAAAAAGTTATATGAAATTGTGGTTAAGTGTGAAAAAGGCGGTTTTGATATTGCACCATCTAATCGGGATTTGGCTGGAGCGGAAGTTGAATTGGTTAATGAAATTGCACGTGAGACACGGTTAAAACAGGCGTTTTCCACCATTAGCGGTTATGACTATGTGTTGCTAGATTGCCCCCCTGCCCTCAATTTGCTCACGGTGAATGCGTTAACGGCGGCAAACTCGGTCATGATTCCAATGCAGTGTGAATATTATGCATTAGAAGGGTTGTCTGATTTGGTGAACACCATTAAGAAAGTGCGGGCTCATTTAAACCCTACTTTAGAGATAGAAGGCTTGCTGCGCACCATGTTTGATACGCGCAATATGTTAGCGCAACAAGTTTCGGATCAGTTGGAAGGCCACTTCGGTGACAAAGTATATAAAACAGTTATTCCACGTAACATTCGTTTAGCAGAGGCGCCTAGTTATGGTCTGCCAGTGTTGATTTACGATAAGACTTCAAAAGGTTCAAAAGCATATTTGGCATTGGCAAAAGAGATGATACCAAAAATTATCAATAAAAACAAATAGTTAACAGGTTTAGGGAAAGGTTATGGCAAAACAAAAGGGATTAGGTCGCGGCTTAGACGCATTATTAGCTGGTGATGTGGAGGATGCGGTAATTGCAGGGGATGGTTTGCGCATGTTGCGAGTTAGTCAAATGCAAGCTGGCCAATACCAGCCGCGCACCCATATGGATGATGGCGCTTTACAAACATTGGCTGACTCCATTAAAGCGCAAGGCATTATGCAACCTATTTTGGTGAGAGAGACTGCACCAGATCAGTATGAAATTATTGCCGGTGAACGCCGTTGGAAGGCAAGTCAAATTGCTGGGTTAGAAGAAGTACCTGTGTTGATCCGTGAAATTGAAGACGAAGCTGCGTTAGAAATGGCCTTAATCGAAAACATACAACGTGAAAACCTCAACCCGTTAGAAGAGGCGCTGGGTATTAAACGTTTAATCGATGAGTTTGCCATGACGCATGAAAAAGCGGCTAGTGCAGTAGGAAGGTCA
>JBLIIL010000053.1:0-12114 GCA_047634755.1 Methylophilaceae bacterium | reverse complement strand
CTACACCTGTACTAATGCTAGTGGGATGTAGTAACGAATTGATTTGACGGTTTTGTTGACGGTTTCAATTGTATTGGATAAAAATAAACCTCTATATATCAAGTAGATAGGGGTTTATTTTGGCGGAGAGTGAGGGATTCGAACCCTCGATAGAGTTGCCCCTATACCACCTTTCCAGGGTGGCGCTTTCGACCACTCAGCCAACTCTCCGCGTTGATTGTTTATACAAACAAACAAGGGTTGGATTATAGCGGATAGTACAGGCTTCAACAAAAAATAGTGTGATATTTGGCCTCATTATGTATTAATCATCAAAGCTCCCTGTCCATTATCAATATACATGCCTTATCTTTAATACAGTTAGAAAATTCACCATTTAAAACTTAGACACTTTTACCACCATCTCAAATAGAACACACCAAAATTTAAGGAAATGGTAATTTTACGTATTGATTTTCAAGAGACTTAAGTTTATTGTATTAACTTTGAGTAATGTGAAAAGCCCCTTTTTAGCAAGGGCTTAAGATTTTTTACAATGTATATTTCATTAATTTACAAAAAAAAATATTGATTGCGGTTCAGCGAATAGAAAACCTAGAGGAGTTAGTATGAGTTTGGATTCACTAAAAGCACTTGGCGTAACAGTTCCCTATAAGGCAAAATACGAAAATTTTATTGGCGGAAAATGGGTAGCGCCTGTAAAAGGGGAATATTTTGATGTTATTTCACCGATTAATGGTAAGAACTATACAAAAGCGGCTCGTTCAAGTGCTGAAGATGTAGAGCTTGCATTAGATGCCGCCCATGCAGCGACCGAAGCTTGGGGTACAACGTCTACAACTGACCGTGCTAATGTGCTGCTTAAAATAGCAGACCGCATTGAAGAAAATTTAGAATTAATTGCGACAGCTGACACTGTTGATAATGGCAAGCCAATTCGTGAAACCATGAATGCTGACATTCCTTTAACGGTCGATCACTTCCGCTACTTTGCAGGAGCGATTCGCGCACAAGAAGGTAGCAGTAGTGAGATTGATAACGACACAGTGGCTTATCACTTTCATGAACCGTTAGGCGTTGTTGGTCAAATCATTCCTTGGAACTTCCCTATTTTAATGGCTGCTTGGAAACTAGCACCCGCACTGGCTGCAGGTAACTGCATTGTGATGAAACCAGCTGAGTTCACACCAATTTCTATAATGATATTAATGGAAGTGATTGGCGATTTATTACCACCTGGTACGGTCAATATTGTGAATGGTTTTGGTCGCGAGGTAGGTGCTCCATTAGCCAATAGCAAACGTATTGCTAAAATCGGCTTTACTGGCTCAACAGCGACTGGTCGCGTCATTGCACAGGCGGCGGCAAGTAACTTGATTCCTGCAACGCTAGAACTAGGTGGTAAGTCTCCTAACATTTTCTTTGCAGACATTATGGATGCAGATGATGCGTTCTTTGATAAAGCCATTGAAGGTTTAGTCTTATTTGCCTTTAACCAAGGTGAGGTGTGTACCTGTCCTTCTCGCGCCATCATTCAAGAGTCAATCTATGATGCCTTTATTGCACGTGTGTTAGAGCGTGTAAAAGCCATTAAACAAGGCAATCCGCTTGACCCTAACACCATGTTGGGTGCACAAGCTTCTGAAGACCAATTGAACAAAATCATGAACTATATTGATATTGGTAAACAAGAAGGTGCTGAAGTCTTAATTGGCGGCGAGCGTAAAATGCTGACTGGTGATGTGGCGGATGGTTATTATGTTGAGCCTACTTTGCTTAAAGGCCATAACAAAATGCGTATCTTCCAAGAGGAGATTTTTGGCCCTGTGTTAGCAGTGACTACCTTTAAGGATGAAGCAGAAGCCTTGCAGATTGCAAATGATACAATCTTTGGCTTAGGCGCTGGCGTTTGGAGTCGTAATGGCACAACAGCTTATCGCATGGGTCGCGGCATTAAAGCGGGTCGTGTTTGGACGAATTGTTACCACCTCTACCCTGCGCATGCAGCATTTGGTGGTTATAAAGAGTCTGGCGTTGGTCGTGAAAACCACAAAATGATGCTAGATCATTATCAACAGACTAAATGTTTATTGGTCAGTTACAACCCTAACAAATTAGGTTTCTTCTAGTTTGTTGGTTGTGTTTTAATCAGTAAAAGGGACGAATTAATCGTCCTTTTTTTTGGAGAAAATTTTGTGAATGAAATAACTATTGAACGCGTATCTGCAACGGAACCTGCCAAAGAACTGATTCGAAAACTGACAGCTGAACATGGTGAAATCGGTTTCCTACAGTCTGGTGGCTGCTGTGAAGGCAGTGGCCCTTTGTGTATGCCAATCAAAGAAATGCGCCCAAGTGCCATGGATGTGATTTTAGGAAAATTAGAGGGCGCTACTTTCTATATGAGTGATAGTCATTACTCGTTTGCAGAAAACATGCATACCATCTTGGATGCAGTGCCCGGCTCGAGTGGTTCCTTTTCCTTAGACTGTGGCTCAGGGTTTGCCTTTATTACGCGCGGTCGGCTGTATAGCGATGAAGAGTTGGCTTATTTAGAAAAAAATCCTGCGAAACGCTGTGGTTATGAATAAATTATTGTAGAATATGCGCTGGCGGGCCCCCTCGCATTGCAAAGTAGCCAATCTGGTCAGATGTGGAAGCAAGCAGCCATAACTATTGCGCAAGTGCCGAGGTAAGGCTCGCCTCTCTATTTTCAGACATATTTCTTTCACGCACACTGTTACCCATATGTATTTATCAGCTAAAATAGTGTTATGTCACATCAAGTACTAGCCCGTAAATGGCGGCCTAAATCATTCGAGACCTTAGTTGGCCAACCGCATGTAGTTCGCGCCCTCACCAATGCGCTAGAACAACAACGCATTCATCACGCTTATTTGTTTACAGGTACACGCGGTGTTGGTAAAACGACCCTCGCCCGCATCATTGCTAAGTCACTGAACTGTGAAACTGGCATTACAGCAAAACCTTGTGGTGTTTGCAATGCTTGCACTGAGATTGATAAAGGCAGATTTATTGACTTATTAGAAGTCGATGCAGCGAGTAACACGCAAGTCGATGCTATGCGTGAATTGTTAGAGGACGCGCAATATGCACCGACTTCTGGTCGCTTTAAAGTCTATATCATTGATGAGGTGCATATGCTGTCTAAAAGCGCCTTCAATGCTATGCTTAAAACGCTAGAAGAGCCGCCAGAACACGTCAAATTCATTTTAGCGACTACTGACCCACAAAAAGTACCAGTGACAGTGCTATCGCGTTGTTTGCAGTTTAATCTACGCCAAATTGCCAGCCCGACCATTGCTGAACATTTGCAAGATGTATTAACACAAGAAAACATTCCATTCGAGAACACAGGTATACAATTGATTGCGCGCGCTGCAGAAGGTAGTATGCGTGATGCCTTATCATTGACTGACCAAGCGATTTCCTATGGTAATCAAGCAGTGAATGAAGCCGATGTCCGCAGCATGTTGGGCGCGATCGATCAAAGTTACTTATTTGACATTATTAATGCCCTGATCAATGAAGATGGTGTGGCATTGATTACTAAAGCGCAAGAAATGGAAGCACGTAGCATTTCGTTTGAAGCTGCGCTGAATGAATTAGCTAAGCTGTTACACCAAATTGCGATTGCGCAAATGGTCCCAGAGAGCATTAGTGATGACTTGCCAGAGCGCGATACGTTATTAGCGTTGGCACAAAACTTATCTCCACAGAAGCTGCAACTGTATTATCAAATTGCGTTATTAGGCGGTAGAGATATTAGCTTGGCGCCAGATGAGTACGCGGGATTCACCATGTGCCTACTGCGCATGTTAGCTTTTGCGCCAGTTGAGTCCTTATCAGCTCAAAAAAAAAATAGCGTAAATCCTACAGTAGCTGAGACCTCAACAGCACCGCCAGTGAGGAATGCAGCGGTAGTGCTCAGAAATAGTGCTCAACCTGAGTCATTTCAAGCAGTGCCTACTCAGCCTGAAGCTATGCCAGCGAGTCAAATTCAACCAGTACCCGTGCCATCCGAACCATTCATTTCCGAACCATCAAACCCAGCGCCAGCTGCACCAATGGAAACAGAAACTGGTGAGTCCCGTGTATTTGATGGCAATTGGCGCAACTTAATAGAACAGCACCTAAAGCTCGGTATCGCTCGTGCGCTCGCGCAAAACTGCGAGATGATTGCCTATAATGAGAACAGTATCACTTTACGCTTAGCAAAAAAGCAGAAGCACCTAGTCAGTGAGACTTATCAAGAAAAGTTATCAACTGCGATTAATAGTCACTTTGGCAGAAAAATCAAACTGACCTTTAATATTGATAGTGAAGCCAATACCCCTGCCAAGCAAAATGCAGAAGAAAAGGCCGTGATTCAGTCGTCGGCAAAAGACGCAATTATGAGCGATGACTTCGTCCGGTCGTTATTGAATGATTTTGATGCCAAAATCATACCAAATAGCATTAAACCGACAAACTAAAAACTTAAAGCTATCACTTAACCAAAAACCTAAAGGAGATTTTAATGAAGGGTGGAATGAATAACATGATGAAACAAGCGCAAATGATGCAAGCTAATATGCAAAAGGCGCAAGAAGAGTTAGCCAGCGTAGTAGTAGAAGGCGTTGCGGCTAATGGTTTAGTCAAAGTAACCATGACTTGTCGCAATGAAGTCAAACGCATCAATCTTGATGAAAGTGTCATGGACGATAAAGAAACACTAGAAGACTTGTTAGTGATTGCGTTGAAGGATGCGAATCAAAAAGCTGAAGCGACCTCAGCTACGCGCATGGGCAGCATGATGCCAGCTGGCATGAAATTACCATTCTAAGCCGACGTTGAAAAATCCGCCAGCATTAGAACAACTCATCGAGTCACTACGCTGTTTACCCGGCGTAGGGCCTAAGTCTGCACTACGTATGGCTTATTACTTGTTGCAGCGTGATAGAAAAGGTGCGAATGGATTGGCACTGGCATTAAGCGATGCCTTAGAAACCGTTGGTCATTGCCAACGTTGCAATAATTTTAGTGAGCAACCCATCTGCCCTACTTGTAACAATGAGGAACGTGATAGTAGCTTGCTTTGCGTGGTTGAAATGCCAACTGATGTCATGATGTTAGAACAAACACAGTCTTATAACGGTTTGTATTTTGTATTGATGGGCAGACTGTCACCACTGGATGGCGTAGGTCCTAAAGAAATCAATCTAGAAAAGCTGATTAATCGCGCGCAAGACACTGTCGACGATACTAGCGTTCAAGAAGTGATTTTAGCTACCAACTACACCGTCGAAGGTGAAGCCACAGCACATTACATTATAGAACTACTCAAAGCACGCAACATTAAAGTCAGTCGCATTGCCCGTGGTTTACCGATGGGTGGGGAAATCGAATATGTGGATAGCGGCACACTAGCGCAAGCGATTGTAGAACGAAAACGTGTCAATTAGACCGTTCGTTCGTTAGATGTTTCAGTTAGATTAAGTCAGCTATTTCACTAGGGCTATGAATAACAAAGTCAGCACCCCACGCTAATGGTTTGTCGCTATCATCAATATAGCCATACATAGCAACGACCGTTTTCATACCTGCTGCTTGACCAGCTTGAATATCACGCTCTGCATCGCCGATATAAAAGCAATCCTCTGGTTTCACTTGTGCTTGCCTACACGCAAGCAATAGCGTTGCTGGATCTGGCTTTGGTTGCGGTGCATCATCACCGCTAATCACACAAGCAGCACGATGTGTTAAGCCTAAACTTTTAACTAAAGGTATTGTAAAGCGACTAGGCTTGTTGGTCACAATGCCCCATTTAAAGCCGCTTGTCACAAGGCCATCCAAAGCGGCTTGCATACCGTCAAATAGTGTAGGACTACGTGTTAACACGCTTTCATAAATATCCAAATATTCATCGCGCATTTTAATGAAGTCAGCATGCTCTAGTGTAAGTCCAAAACCCAAACCTAATAAGCCTTTTGACCCATGTGAGGCGAAAGGTCGAATCGCATCATCGGATAAAATTGGCTTACCGTATTTCTGTAATTGCAAGTTAAGGGCATGGCCTAAATCTGGTGCCGTGTCGACTAAGGTACCATCTAAATCAAATAAAATAGTTGTCATTAATCAGCTGGTTTCACGGTATGCACAAGGTAATTAACAGACACATCTTTATTGAGTGTGTAATGTTTTGTGATCGGGTTATAACTCATCCCTGCTTGGTCTTGCAGCATCAAGTTAGCCTGTCGTGCGTAGCTGGCTAATTCCGATGGTTTAATAAATTTCGCGTAGTCATGCGTGCCTTTAGGTAGCATCTGTAAAATATACTCCGCCCCTAATACTGCAAAGGCATAAGCCTTTGTGTTGCGATTAATTGTTGAGAAAAACACATGGCCACCTGGTTTAACCAACTTAGCACAGGCGCTGACGATACTTGCAGGGTCTGGTACGTGCTCTAACATCTCTAAGCAGGTCACCACATCATAAGCTCCAACTTCTTGTTCAGCTAACACCTCTGCTGCAATCAGGCGGTAATCAACAGCAACACCATTTTCGAGGCTATGTAACTGTGCAACTTTAAGCGCTTTTTCACCTAAATCAATACCTGTGACTTGCGCGCCCTTTCCTGCCATCGACTCTGACAAAATACCGCCACCACAACCGACATCTAGCACGCGCTTGCCAGCTAATGAAACGGTGTCATTGATGTAGTTTAACCGTAATGGATTAATATCGTGCAAAGGCTTGAACTCACTGTTTTTATCCCACCATTTATGGGCTAACTCACTGAATTTATTTAACTCTGCTACGTCTACATTACTTGCATTCATATTACTTATCTCACTCATTTAAATTCACTAACCTTAGATTCCCACTTGGTCACAATATCGGATAACTCACGCGGCTCAATGCCTTTATAAACAGCTGCACCATCTGTTGGCTGATGATAACGTAACTCACCTGCCACCCAAACGTGACTAACATGTTCACGCCCAGCGACATAAACCAAATGTGAAATAGGATCAAAACACGGCTGCATCTCAAGGTCAGAAAAACTGACAGCGATTAAATCAGCCAACTTACCTTTCTCAATTGAGCCGATCTTATCATCCAAGCCTAGCGCTTTTGCGCCATTAATCGTTGCCATCTCTACCGCTTGATGTGCGGGAACAGCCGTAGCATCACCGCTATTAGCTTTGGCTAATAATGCCGCCAAACGCATTTCTGTAAACATATCCTGGCGGTTATTACTCGCAGCGCCATCTGTGCCTAACCCAACATTAATATGAGATTTAATCGCTTGTGTAATCGGTGCAATACCACTGGCTAGTTTTAAATTGGAGCTCGGACAATGTGCAATACTACAGCCTTGTTCAGCGAGTAGCTGCATTTCAGCCTCTTCCAAATGTACGCAATGGGCAAATGTTACCGATGGTCCCAGTACACCAAGATTGTATAAACGTGCTAATGGCCGCAAACCAAAGTTTTCTTCACTATCGATTATTTCTTGTTTTGTTTCATGTAGATGCGTATGCACACTAATATCAACTTGATTCGCTAATGTGCCGATACGCTGAAACGTCTCATCAGAAACGGTATAAGACGCATGTGGTGCAAAGCTAAAAGTAATCAGCGGCTCATGTCGTAAATGATCGCGTGCATCTAGCCCTTTTTTAATGTAATCACCAGCATCCGTGGCATATTGGGTTGGAAATTCAATCACCACCAAGCCTAGATTTGCGCGCAACCCCATTTTAATACTCGCCTCAGCTGCTGCCTTAGGATAGAAGTACATATCATTATAGGTAGTCACCCCACCACTAAGCATTTCTGCCGCTGCTAATACCGTTCCATCATGCACAAATTCCGAAGAAACCAACTTCGCTTCTGCTGGCCAAATGTGTTCTTGTAACCAAGGTGCCAATGCTAACTCATCTGCCAAACCACGCATTAACGTCATTGCCGCATGCGCATGCAAATTGATAAGCCCTGGCATTAATACATGCTTATCTAACCTAATCGTTTCACTTGCTTGATATTTTCCCTCTACTTCAGCAATCGGACAAATGTCGATAATTTCATCTACATCAATCACAACCGCATAGCCTGATAGCAATGTATTTCTAGGTGCAACTGGAAAAACCCAAGCTGCTTCAATAATTAAACTAACGTGTTGTTTCATGGTGACATTATAACTGTTTAATGATTGATAAAAAAAGCCCCGCAACACCGGGGCTTTTAAACAAACTAAGTTTATTTAGACTTAATTACATACTTGCTCAGCTGTTTTTGCTTCAACTGTTACACGACGGTTAGGTTGTAAGCATTCGATCAATGCTTTTCTACCTTTAACGCCTTCACATGCAACCACTGGGACTGCTTCGCCACGGCCTGTTGATGTGACAATGTCAGAGTTAACACCTTGTGAAGCCAAGTATTGAGCTACTTGCACTGCACGACGCTCTGATAATTTTTGGTTATACTCGTTTGAACCTAGACGGTCAGTATGACCAGTTACTAATACGTTAGTAATAGCGATATTAGCTTTAATTTTTGCTGCAGTTTCATCCAACGCTGCTTTACCTTCTGCTCTTAAAGCAGACTTATCAAAACCAAATAGTTTTGCAGCATCAATTGTTAGCGTATCTAGTTTTTCAACACATACTGGAGCTGCTACTGGCGCTGCTGCTGCAACAACTGGTGCAGGAGCACCGAAGCGGAAGATACCACCAACGCTTAGCAGGTTGTTACCAACTGATTCTTTACTATTACTTGCTGCGCCAAGGCTATTAACACCTTCTTTACTACGGCTAAACTGACGACGTAAATCAGCTTGGATACCAAACTTATCACTAAAGAAATATTGCATACCTAAACCTAGGCTAGCCATCCATGATGTTTTTTCACCGCTAACGCGAACACCTGGCACTTTGTAATCAACGTTATTACGTGTAGCACCTAAACCAGCCAATAAGAATGGGCGGAAAGACTCACGGCTAAACATGTACAAAGCATCTAAGCCAAGTTGTGTTGATTTGTAATCACCTCTTTCACCAATGTTAAGACCTAAGTCTTCATCAGCTTTGTTGTAGCCTAAACGACCTTGTAAATCCCAGCTCTGGCTAAGCTCTTTACCAATTGCGATAAAAGCACCTGTGTCATTATCAGCATTAAGATCGCTATCTGTATCCATATAAGCAACGCCTGGTACTGCATACCAAGCACCACGGTACATATCTTCTGCTGATGCAGAAAATGCTGATAAGGTTAATGTTGCTGCTACAGCAAGACCAACTAATTTTTTATTCATTGTAAAACTCCTCAATTTAATTGCTAAAGCAGATTAATAATATAACAAACATCTACTTATAAAGTATACTTAATCCAAGCATATTTGGCAAAAAAAAAACCTGTTTCCCATCTTAATCACTAGCAGTGTTGCAATTTAACAACATCGCTTTCACCTCAGCAATTTGTGCATACACCAATTCCGAAGTTCTATCGTGCTGACGACAAACACCGCCACGCATGCCAATAAAACCGGGGTTCAAACCCATTAATGCGCCAACATGCTGTTTATTCACAGAACCTGCCAACCCTGAGACAAGCTTATTTTCAGCACAAACCGATACAAAACCACGCAATGTCTCAATAGGTTGCACCGCTAGCAATGAGGATTGTTTAAACTGCGTATCCAACATCGCGCCATAACAACCACTCTGTTGCAAGCGAGGGATTAATCCAAAATCCAATGCATTATCTGCAAAAAAAACAGTGACGATCTTAATTCCCTGTAAGGTTAATTGCATTATTTTTGTAAAAAAACCAGCTTGTTGAAATAACTCACTCACTGATATTTTTACGATATCAACACCCAAACTTGCATATAAAGCAATATCATCTGTAAGCGCCTCAATGGTTGCATGCCCTTCACCTACTGTTGCACTCACCAACGCACTTCCGTTCACTTCATTGACAATTTGGCGTACCGTATTAATATTCAATGCGCCTAAAGCACCAACTGCAGGGTCTTTCAAGTCAATTAAATCAACGCCAGCATACCTGGCCACTTGAGACTCTTCTACATTTTTTACACTAATTAACAATTGAGTCATACTAAGTTTTCTTGATAGTAAGCATCGATTTTATCTGCCAGCCATCCCCACGCTTCAAGCTCTCGCTCACCAGCGGTCTTATCAATGGCAATTTGCAAATAACGCAACTCGGACCTAACTTTTTCCTGAGGTAACATGCCTAAACGGCTTGCTAATACGGCCAATTCGATCACCGCGGCTTGCGCACGGTTAAACCCTTTAAATGCTGCATGATATTGCGTTTCAACGGACTGCATCACCAACTGCGGCCTCTCTATATCTTCACGAACATTGACTAGAGACAGCTCCACATGGTTTAAACAACCCTCAAGTCTAAATCCATTCACTTTATTAGCAGGTAACAATGTCCACGGCCGTCTTTTTGTTAAAGCGCCTGCAAATACGCGCACATCATCGGTCAAATTCACCGTAGCAGATTGCGTAGCCAAAATATTACTCAACGTTTTTGAAGGCTTGAATGGCGAAATGACAATTAGGTCGCCTTCATGCTTGACACCAAAAGGAATGACATGTGCCGCACCATCAACATCCGTGCTAACAATAATGGTTTCAAATATCATTTATTTTTCAGCTTTCTTTCCGCTAAAGAGGCTTTTCTATGGCTTTTTTTATTTCGTTTATTTTGCGGAAGGTCAATACCCCAGCTAAGTTCTTCGTCTTGGACATAACGTTTTTTAAGCTGCCATGCCACTTGTGCACGCCCAAGCTCTATGCCTAAATAAAACGCATGTGACGCATCTTGCTCCACACCAAGCTTTGGGTAAAATCTGAATGGATCCACAGCTAACTGATGTCCATTTCGATTAAACACATGCACGCCCGCTTCACTCACCATAATCCTAAAACTAGGATCTTTGATTTGCGCCGCAATTTCATCAATTTCTGCCGCATTATAGGGGAAAGGCTTTCTATCATGTAAGCCTAACAATCTATTACTATAACCACGTGGCAGTCGATTATCTTCTTTAGCCCGATACATGATGCGTCGTGCCGCATCCGCCTCTGCAATGGCATTCACGGCATGCGGGCTCACCGATGTAGCTAACACCGCATTAATGTTCATCTCACTGATTAAACCAAATAATATCGCATTGATTCCAGTAGTATCTGCATCGGTTAATTCGGTTAAATTCCCTACACCCATCATTATATTAATATCGGGATATTTTTTACGTAGTTTGCTATATCGCACAATAGAATCTGCCAGACCAAAGTGAATTGGATCTAAAATCGCATCGGCAATAAATGGCTTATTATGTTTCAAGCAATGCTCAATAGCGCGATACAAGGAAGCCATATTGCCAGGCTTGGCTGGAATCAGAATGGGTGTCGAAGCTACTTCATTCGCAATCCACAAGGTTTTTTCTGTCAGACTTAATAGGTAATCAGCACCTGCATTACCTGCTAACAACAATTCTTCAGGGTGAATTGAGTCGACACTGACCTTAAAGCCATTGCTTTTAAGCAATTGGATAGCCTTTGCCAAGTGTTTAAATGGCTTATTGGGTAAGCAGCCCAAATCAATAACATCCGCCCCTTGCGCCTTATATTGCTCCGCTTTGGCTAAAATCGCAGCTAGACTTAAATCCGGCGCATCGACAATTTCCGCTAAAATATCAACACTATACTGACTTAAGTCGGGTGCTACGCCCTGCTGCCCAAAATACTGCGGTAAATCTTTCAAATCATTAGGTCCTCGCTCTGCAGGAATTCCATATTGTCTATGCAATTGGCTTAAGTCACCTTGGCACAAGCCTGGCAGTATCATCTTTTTAGCATCGCCCACATCTTTAAGCCGTCGCGAAATTAATTCAGGGGTCATTAATGCAGCAACGGATACACCTACTTGTTCAATACGATATTTAAAAGGCGGTGTCTTACTGTTGGCCTGAATGTTCTGCAACACTTTATCTAAGCTTTTTTCAGCCAACTTGCCTGTCACAAAAAGTAGGTTTTCAGTCGTCATCAGTGTTTAATATTCAGCCAG
>JBLIIL010000052.1:0-12162 GCA_047634755.1 Methylophilaceae bacterium | reverse complement strand
TATTATTGAGTGCGCCCATGACCATTGCCTGCGCAGTTTCTTCGCTGACAGCGCCATATTGGGATAAGGTTTCTTTTGGTACACCTAACATCTGTTGTTTGGCTGTATTGCTATAAGTGATAAAGCCTCTGTCGAACCATGTAGAGCTGCCTGAAATCTCAGTAATGGCGGCTGAAGCCAAGCCGCCAGTGCAAGATTCAGCTAATGCCAGTGTGAACTGCTTTTCTTTGAGTGCTTGCCCTAGTTGCACGCTAAGCTTTGTGATGTTATGCGCTATCAGAGTATCCATAATAGGCCTTTTAAACTAATCATGGCGTAGACTGCCGCGAGAATGTCATCTAACATCACGCCAAACCCCCCTTTAAGTTTTGTATCGCATTGGCGAATTGGAAACGGTTTCCATATATCAAATAACCTAAATAAACCAAAGGCAACCAGCCACCACTGCCATTGGGTTGGTGTAATTGTTAGCACTAACATCATTGCAACAATCTCATCCCAAACAATGCTGCCGTGATCGCTAACACCTAAGGCATTTCCTGCAACTTCGCAAAAGTAAATGCCAATGATAAACAGGCCAGCAATAATGGCTAGTTGAACGTTGATAGAGTAGCCTGCAATTAAGTAAAAAAGTGGAAGGCCCGCAATGGTGCCAAATGTTCCAGGTGCTTTTGGCGGCAGACCGCTGCCAAAGCCTAAAGCTAAAAAGTGAACGGGATGTGCGAGTAAGAATTTAAAATCTGGTTGTTTAGTCATGTTGTTGCGCTAAATTGTTTATATCTTAAAGTGCTCATATCCTAATTGTGAAGTATTGAGTATTTTGTTATCAAGTGTCACGGTGAGTTTGCCTGTTGTATTAGTTTCACCGATACGCGTGATGTTAATGCCTAGCTTTTTGCCTAAAGTTGCAATCACCTCTCGCTCTTGCGGTGATACCGTAAAGCATAGCTCGTAATCATCACCACCAGCTAAGATGGCTTGTTGTATTTTGGACTCTTGATTACGTGCTTTTATAGCATTTAAGCATGGTATTGCTTCTAATTGTAATATTGCGCCCATTTCATTAGGACGGGAAGCTTTCAGAATGTGGCTTAAGTCGGCAAGTAGGCCGTCGGAAATGTCGATGCAACTATGTGCAATGTCACGCAAAGCCAACCCTAGCGCAACACGTGGTTGTGGTTGATTTAAGGCAAGCAAACAAGTGCTACGTGTTTTGTCATCTAATGTCATTTTTTCTTGTAAATGCGCAAACCCTAAAGCGGCATGACCAACTTCTCCGCTCACCCAAATATCATCTCCTGCTTTTGCATTGTTGCGCGTGATGGCTTTTCCAACAGGGGTTTCTCCCATAATAGTCACACTGATATTGAGTGGTCCGCGGGTTGTATCGCCACCAATTAAATCAACGTTAAACTGATCAGCACAGTCAAAAAAACCAGTTGAGAAAGCGGCTAACCAGTCATGATTGATTTTAGGTAGTGCGATTGAAAGTGTGGTCCATTTTGGGTTTGCGCCCATTGCAGCCATGTCTGAAATATTGACAGCTAGTGACTTCCAACCAATGCCATAAGGTGCAGCATCTTGAAAGAAGTGAGTGCCGACCACTGACATGTCAGATGAAATGGCTAATTGGTGGCCTGCTGAGACGTTAATGAGCGCAGCATCATCACCGATGCCTAAGTCGGTTTGAGCATTAGGTCGCGTAAAATATTGTTTAATGAGGTTGAATTCAACGGACATGGTGTTTTTGACGGTGTGACTTTAGCTTATTGATGAGTATACACAACAGTACGCCCGTGATGTCTGCAAACCAATCATATAAGCCAGCTAACCGTGTGAGGGTTTATAAGCCCCTTGTAAAGTTTCTGTGATTGCACTGTAGCTGATGAGGCCTAGAAAAAGTAATGTGTGATGCTGCGCGTAAGCTACGCAACCGATAGCCATGAGTGTGGCAAATACGCTTGCGTGGATGAGTTTATCTACATGTGGAAAGAGGGGTGTAGATAGCTGTTGTTCCATTAATAGCAAAAAAGTAACTAGACTGATTAATAGCTAAAATATAACGGATGAGATTCTGGTGAAGTAAGGCAGCATGAAGAAGCTATTTTTTCTTAGGACGGAATGCTTTTACAAGCGCCTCATTTGTTTCAATGAAGGGTGCGCCAATTAAATCTAAGCAATAAGGCACTGCGGCAAAAATGCCGTGGACTTGGGTGTTGCCAGACTCATCTTTTAAGCCTTCAAGCGTTTGTGCAATTGCTTTTGGTTGTCCTGGCAAGTTGAGGATTAAACACTGTTGGCGAATGACGGCAACTTGGCGCGACAAAATGGCCGTGGGAACAAAGTTTAAGCTGATTTGTCGCATTTGTTCGCCAAATCCAGGCATTTCCTTATCACCAACCGCTAACGTGGCTTCTGGGGTGACGTCTCGTAATGCAGGGCCAGTACCGCCAGTTGTGAGTATTAAATGGCAACCTTTATCATCGGCTAACACGATAAGTGTTTTTTCTATTAACGCTTGCTCATCTGCAATTAAGCGCGTTTCTAGTGTGAAAGGGGAGTTCAGCACTTTTGATAGCCATGCTTCCAAGCTTGGAATGCCTTTGTCTTCATACACGCCTTGTGAAGCACGATCACTAATGGAAACTAAGCCAATTTTAATTATTTTGTCTTGCATATGAATTATTTTTTTACTATTGTGTCAATTGTATAACTAGACTATAACAATAAATTATCAAGGACTTGGAATAATGATGAAAAAAACACTGAGCTCGGCTTTACTTGCTTTATGCTTCATTCAAGCGGTACAAACAGTACAAGCAACTGAGAATTTATATGAGCAACACTATAAAGCGCAAAATGGCGGCAACCTAAAGTCTATGGAAGCCAGGCCAGATACTAAGATGTATGTTAGCAATCATCATGATGAAGACAATATTAGTATGCTGGAAACTGGCTATGACATGATTGGAAGTAGCGGCTTTAAGGCTGGCGGCATTGTGCCAGACTTGGCATTGGCACATGCAAAATCGATTAAAGCAGATGTTGTATTAGTTTACAGCAAGTATGCTTCAAAAAAATCGCCACTTTCAAAATTAGCTTTGATTAAAGAAGCTGCAAAAACGACGGGTGAAATTGAACCTGGAGCAATGGAGGATGAAGCCGTTTATCAATACTACGCGAGTTATTGGGTGAAGTTGCCCATGCCATTACTTGGCTTGCACGTGATTAAGTTGAAATATAAAGCAAATGATAGTGAAGCGATTGTTGCCGATGAAGGCCTGACAGTCTTAGCCGTCATCAAGGGTTCTCCAGCTTTTAAGGCCGGCATAAAGCGTGGAGATGTGTTGTTAAGTTTGGCTGGTGTTACCTTAGAGCAACCTCAAGCACTGTCTCAGGTGGCTAGCAAGCATAAGGGTAAAAGCGTGAATATTGTTTATGAACGTAATGGGCAGCCTATACAGTCACAAACTACGCTTAACAGTGGTCATTAGTGATTAGCCGCTATCGTTCTCGTTAAGGTCTTCTTGAGCTTCTGTAATCTCACGAATCAGCTTGAACAGTTCTCTGCTGCTTTTAAGGGTTTTGTTCGTGGCTTTCTCCTTATTCGCATTACGAATTAATGTGCGCAATTTTTGAATTTGTGCATGCGGATACTTTGTAACAAATTCTTGTAAGCTGTCCGATTGTGAGGTGGCTGCTTCTTCGATTAAACGGTCACGCCAGCGCTCTAATGCATGAAACCGCGCATTTTCAGTACTGTTTTTACCTTCCCAGCCAGCTAACTTCTCTTTAATGGGTTCTATGTCTGTGGATCGCATTAAACGACCAATATATTGTAGCTGACGTTTAATCGCACCATATGAATTAAGGCGCTTTGCTTCAATCACTGCCTCATGCAAACTCTCGTCAAGATTCAACTTAATCAATTGGTTTTTAGTTAGGTCGAGCAATTTCTTGCCTACCATTTGCTGAGCCTCAGCTTCAGCCTTGAGCTGGGTTTTACTAATATAGTCTAAATCTTCGTCTTCATTTTGCATGGTATGAGTACTCTTGTTTCAGGTTTTCTGTAAGTCTTTTAGGTTTTCTTTGACTCAAAGCGCCGATGGATGGCTTTTGCAAGGTATCATAACATTTTTAGCAATTTAATTTAATGATAGAAGCGCGATGGATCAGCATACTTTAAAACAAATCAGTGAAGATACTCTAAAGCTAGCTAAGCAAGCTGGCGCATCAGATGCAGAAGTGGATGTGAGTTTTGGTACGGGACAAAGCGTCTCTGTGCGTAAGGGTGAAACTGAAAATATAGAATATAACCGTGACAAAGGCATCTCTGTTACTGTGTTTTTTGGTTATAGGAAAGGCTATGCAAGTAGCTCGGATTTTAGTCCAGAAGCGGTTAAGGACATGGTTGAGGCAGCTTGTAGTATTGCTAAATATACAGCAGAAGACACATTTTGCGGCTTGGCCGATGCTAATCTTATGGCGCAGGATGTAACTGATTTAAATTTACATCACCCATGGCAAGTCAGCGTTGAAGAGGCGCTTGAGCTTGCAAAACGTTGTGAAACTGCCGCATTGAATGTTGATAAAACACGCATTAAAAACTCAGAAGGCGCTACCATTTCATCGAATGAAGGGCTGTTTGTCTATGCCAACACGCATGGTTTTGTTGGTGGTTATCCAAGCTCTCGACATAGTATTAGTTGTTCAGTGATTGCCGAGCAAGGTGGTGCGATGCAACGTGATTATTGGTATACCAATGCCAGAGATGCGAATGATATGCGTTCGGCTGAGTCGGTTGGTCAGTTAGCAGGTGAACGTACAGTACGCCGTTTAGGTGCTAAGCCGATTAAAACTGGCCAATACCCTGTGTTATTTGAGGCGGCGTTATCGAGCAGCCTGATTAGTTCGTTGGTAAGTGCTATTTCTGGCGGAAATTTATATCGAAAATCATCTTTCTTACTTGATAGCATTGGGCAGAAGGTAGCCTCTTCATTGCTCAATATTGAGGAGTTGCCACATGTCGAGAAAGGGATTGCAAGTAGTCCATTCGATAATGAAGGCATTGCAACTAAGTCGCGTATGCTGGTGGAGAATGGTGTATTGCAAGGCTACATGCTATCTAGTTACTCAGCGCGAAAATTAGGCATGCAGACAACAGGCAATGCTGGTGGAGCACATAATTTAGTAGTTCAGCATACACAGCAGTCTTTTGCCGAGCTATTATCTATGATGGGCACAGGGCTGTTGGTAACAGAGTTGTTGGGTCATGGCTTGAATATGGTTACTGGAGATTATTCACGTGGTGCTGCTGGGTTTTGGGTAGAGAATGGTGTTATTGCACATGCGGTAGAGGAGATTACGATTGCAAGTAATATCAAAGAAATATTGAATCAGATTATTGCGATTGGTGATGATGTGATAGTGCCTAGTTCAAAACAAACTGGCTCTATCTTAATTGAACGAATGACGGTGGCGGCTGGTTAATGCCTAGTTAGGCGTATAAAAAAGCCTCTTAATTTTAAGAGGCTTTTTTAATGCTGGATTGAGTGACTATTTAGTTTGCAGGCACAAAGTCTGGTAAAGGCGTGTAGTCAATAGTTGATGCGCCTTCCGTTGCAGCAACATCTTCAGATACAGGTGTTTCAATATCTTCATCCGCCGGCTCAAATATATCCTCAAGTAAGTTATCAGAGACTAAGCCATCTTGTACTTGGCTTGCTCTACTCTGTAAATAAGCATCACGCATAAAAGCATAAGAATCTAGTGATGCACTATCTAAAATGTCAGTAGCATTTAGCAACTCAGCACGCTTGTCTATAAAGCTAACAACGCGTAATTGATTGTGTAGACGTACTTGACCAATATTGTGTGTATAGGTGATTGGGTCACTTGTTACTGTATCAAAAGCAAAACCAGCGGCATCACGTACACTGCTTGGGCCTAGAAAAGGAAGTACGATATAAGCACCGCTTTCCATACCCCAGTGACCAAGTGTTTGGCCAAAATCTTCACGGTGGACTGGAATGTTATCCATGCTTGCGACATCAATAAACCCTGCTAAGCCAAAAGTACTGTTGATGACGAACCGACCTGCATCTTTAAATGCATGGGCAAACTTCAGCTGCAAAACGTCATTCAACACAGTGGTGAGAGATTTTAGATTGTTAAAGAAGTTATTAATACCCTTACGAATGGGAGATGGTGTAACTGCCTTGTACGCGCCAGATACAGGTTTAAGAACAGCACCGTCTATGGCATCGTTAAATTTATATACGCCACGATTCACTGATTCTAATGGATCATTATTTTCTAACGTAGCACAGCCTGTGGCGATGATTGCCAAGAAGCTGCTAAGAAATAGTTTGGTTAGTTGTAGCCGCATATGTTCGTTCTTTTTTATAATGTTGTTATTTAGTTTACGGACATGTTTCCTTCAAGCCGAAAACCTTTAATCGAAACTTATTATCCCTTAATAGATTGCTCTCTGTCTATGAATTATGCAAACTGTTTTTTTATACGCGAGCGAGTGTTGTAAAAACCCCACTTAATGCTATTTAACATAAGGGTGCATGTTGTGTTGCGATTTTCTGTGGTTATATTACTCACGATGATAAGGGTGATTCTGTATAACCGTATGCGCACGGTAGAGTTGCTCTGTGAGAAGTACGCGTATAAAAGCATGGGGTAAGGTAAGCTTGGAGAGTGACCAGCAAAAATCAGCCTGTTTGATGAGTGCAGGGTCTAAACCGTCAGCACCACCGACAACAATGCTTACATCACGGCCCATTTCTCGCCATATTTTCATCATGGTTGCTAATGCGAGTGTCGTTTTTTCCTTGCCATTTTCATCGCAAGCAATGAGGTAATCTTTATTCGCCGCTTTTAAAATCCGCTGCGCTTCAGCTACTTGGACTGCTGGATTTTTTTTGCCATCAGAGCGTTTGTCTGGCTTGATTTCAATGGTTTCAACGCTTAACTCACGAGGCATACGTTTGATGTATTCAGCGCTAGCCGTCTCAACCCAGCTTGGCATTTTGTGGCCAACTGAGATGATTTTGAGTTTCATGTGTGGAAAATAAAGCTAGGCTTTATGATGTGGTAATATCTAGGTCGCTTGCAGTATCTGCTGAGATATGACCACCTTCGCCACCCCATAGTTGCTCTAGATTATAGTAGTTTCGCGTAGCTGGCGTCATGATGTGGATAATAATGTCGTCTAAATCAACTAGCACCCATTCACCCTCTTTTTCACCTTCCATGCCACGTGGTTCGAAACCTTTAGTTTTCACATCGACATAGATATTGTTGGCTATGGCTTTGGTTTGACGTGATGATTTTGCGCTACAAACAATCATGTAGCTCGTCATTGATGTGAGTTTTGTCACATCCAAAACAGTGATATCAAAACCTTTGATATCTTCGATTGCGTTAATGACCGTATCTTTCATTGTGTTTAAATCGGACAAATGATTACCTTCTAACTAATTGTTTATTAAGCAGCTTGTGCTGGGATGTTCTGTTTGAGTTCTTTGATGCGATTTTGGTCATCGACATAAACCAAATCTGGTTTATAACTCTCTAACTCAAGCTCTGTGTAGTCTGAGTAAGTGGCAATAATGACAATGTCACCTGGTGCAGCTTTATGTGCGGCAGCACCATTAGTCGAGATAATACCTGAATTACGCTCGCCGCGGATGGCATAAGTGCTAAAACGCTCACCATTCGTCACATTATAAATCTCAATTTTTTCATACTCACGGATATTAGCCGCTTCCAGTAACACTTCATCAATGGCACAACTACCCTCATAATGAAGCTCACTATGGGTGACGGTCACGCGGTGAAGTTTGGATTTAAGCATCGTTCTTTGCATCAAGTATTACCATTCAACCTTACAAATGTAGCATTGTAATCAATTCAAGGGTTTAGCGCAAAACTCAATGTTGTCGATTAAACGAATATTGGCTAATGTGGCCGCCCCTAAAATGACCAATTGTTCATCATTTTGACGGGCAGGCTTTAGCGTTAATGCAGAAAGAATCGAGATGTAATCGACCTCCCAGCCTTGCTCGGTGAGCGCTTCAGTGGTTTGCTTCTCGATGTTCATGAAAGTCGTTGGTGTGGTTTGTGCGTCTGCTATAGCTGACTTAAGCGCTTGATTCAGTTGCTCTGCTTGTTTTTTTTGTTGGACAGTAAAGTGACCATTACGTGAACTCATGGCGAGCCCACTGGCTTCGCGTACAATGTTGCCTGCAATAATTTCGATTGCAAAGTTAAACTGTTTAACTAGCTCACGGATGATGGCTAACTGCTGAAAATCTTTTTTACCAAATACGGCAACATCGGGTTGGACGAGGTTAAATAGCTTGGCAACAATGGTCGCAACCCCAGAAAAATGACTTGGCCTGCTCGCACCACACAATATGCTGGCCATGGGTGGCGGTGTAATGGTCATGGTTTGGTTGAGTGATGTGCCATCAAAGCCAGGATACATTTCTTCAACACTAGGTGCGAAAACAATGGTCGCGCCGATAGTCTCTAGTTTTTTACAATCTGCTTCCAATGTGCGCGGGTATTGTTTTAAATCCGCACTGGAATCAAACTGTAATGGATTCACAAAAATGCTGACGACAACACAGTCTGCTTGTTGTTTTGCAAGCTGGACAAGCGTGAGGTGACCGTCATGAAAATTGCCCATCGTTGGTAAAAAAGCGACTTTGTTGTGTGCCGCTAATGCGTGTTTTAGTGCCGCGCTGGTATGAACAACTTTCACTAGTAACTATGCTCTTCAGCAGGGAATGATTGGTCTTTGACTGCTTTGATATAAGCCGTAATCGCCTCTTGTATGCTGTTGGTTCCTTTTAAAAAGTTACGAACGAAGCGAGGTGATTTAAAGTCACTTGGGGCTTTATCGGCAGGGCCAGTATAGATGCCAATTAAATCTTGCAATACCAAGACTTGACCACTGCAATTGACCCCAGCGCCAATGCCGATGGTAGGCGCTTTAATTGTATTAGTAATTTGTTCAGCCAGTGTAGCTGGCACCATTTCTAACACCACCATGCTCACACCTGCTTCATCCATGGCTCTGGCATCATTCATGATTTTCTGGGCTGAAGCTTCTGTCTTACCTTGAATCTTATAGCCACCAAGCTGGTTCACTGATTGTGGTGTAAAGCCTAAATGTGCACAAACAGGTACGCCATGCGACGCTAAGTAGCGTGCTGTTTCAACACGATCACCACCACCTTCAAATTTCACCATGCTCGCACCAGACTTGATCAGCCATTGTGCATTTTTCAGCGCCGCTTTATTGTCGTGCTCATAACTACCGACTGGCATATCCGCAACAATCAAGGTATTGGGCGCTCCAGCAGCAACGCTTTTGGTGTGGTAAGTCATATGGTGCATACTCACATTCAATGTGTTATCTGCACCTTGTAACACCATGCCGAGTGAATCGCCAACCAGTAACACATCAACACCTTCAAGCTCCATGACTTTAGCAAACGAAGCGTCATAGCAAGTCAGCATGGTGATTTTTTCACCAAAGGCAGTTAGCTTGCTTAGATTGTTTATTTTGTTACTTGAGTTAGATTGCATGGTTAAATTAGTGTGCTTATTCGAAATTAGGGTTGAAATACTCACGACGACCTTGCAATTGGTCAATACGATCGACGAGTAAGTTTAACGCAGCCTCGTCTTTAATAATATTGAGTTTTTCATTGTTAACAATTAACACAGGCGCGGCATCATAAGTGTGAAAGTATTCGCTATAAGCGGTAGCAAGCCGTTCTAAATATTCTGGGTGAATATTGTTTTCATACTTAATATTACGTTCTGCAATACGTTCAGTTAATGCACTCACAGGAGTTTGTAAATAAATCACCAAATCTGCCTTAGGCGATTCTAACTGTAAGTGCTGAAAAATTTGATGGTAGAGAGCGTACTCCTCATCATTTAAGTTCAAACGCGCAAATAGCGGATCTTTTTCTAAAAAGAAATCAGCCGTAATCGGCTGCGAAAACATATCAATTTGGCTGATGTCTGCAATTTGACGGGCGCGTTGAAACAAGAAAAATATCTGTGTTTGTAGTGCATAACGTTTCGGATCAACATAAAAGCGCGCTAAAAAAGGATTCTCTTCTGCTTTTTCTGTCAGTAACTGTGTCATAAACTTCTCCGCAAGCATGCGCGCTAAAGTTGTTTTTCCGCTACCAATCGGGCCTTCTACAACGATAAATGGGAATTTGTTGAAAATGCTCATACAGAATGGTTGCTCAGCTTTTCAATGCCTTGGTTTTGTAAAGGTTGTGCTAATTTTACAACATTACAGGACTTAGGCATCACATTAAGATAGCTAATTGTTAAGTCTGGTGCAATTTCTGCTAGTGGTAATAAGACAAAGCCACGCAAATGCATACGTGGATGTGGCAAAGTGAGGAAGTCTGTTTTTTGCTCGACATCGTCATAGCACAGTAAATCTAAATCCAGTATGCGTGGCGCATTTTGGAAAGGGCGTTCGCGTCCAAAGTCTTGCTCGATATCCAGAAGTGCTTTTAATAAGGTTTCTGGACTCGCCTCGGTATGCACTTCGGCGACGGCATTAATAAAATCAGGTTGGTTATCGTAACCAACAGGCTTTGATTGATACAAGCTAGAACGTTGTATGACTTTCGTTCTCGGTATCTTTTCTAGTGAGGTAAAAGCGTTTGTGACCTGTAAAGCAGGGTCGCATAAGTTGCTGCCTAATGCGACAAACGCTTTATGCACTGCCATTGTCTGTGGCTACTGGTTTCTTTTTCGGTTTACGTTTACGTTTTCTTTTCAGCGCTGTTTCAGGCATTAACATAGCAGTACGTTCTTCTGATTTTGAATCGGCAAATTTCGTCCACCACTCACCAATTTCCATAGGAATCTCGCCAGAGACGCAACGTAATAACATAAAGTCATAAGCCGCACGGTAGCGTGGGTTAGCTAATAAGCTAAATGGTCGTTTGCCTGCACGCTGCTCAAAGCGCGGTTGCATGGCCCAAATTTCTTTCATGGTTGCCACAAAGCGATTATGAATAGCGAGTTTCTTCGCTTGAATTTGAATCACTTCATCCATGGCGTTATACAAAGCAGGAATCATTGGTGCGTGTTTTTTCTTCACTTCCCACTCTTTTAACACTTCGTGCCAGAGCAATGTCGCGAATAAAAAGCTCGGGTTAGATGACTTGCCTTGCATGATGCGATCATCCGTATTTCTCAGTGCCAACATAACGAATTTCTCACCCATCGGTTGTTCTAATACCACATCCAATAACGGCAATAAACCATGATGTAAATTTTGTGCACGTAAAACGTTAATGCTTTCAATCGCATGCCCAGATAGGAACAGTTTTAACATCTCATCAAACAAGCGGCTAGGCGGTACGTCGTGCAATAAATCCGCTAGTTTAGAGATTGGCTGTTCAGTCGCTTTATCAATCTTCAAGCCTAGCTTTGCTGACAATCGCACAGCACGCAGCATACGCACAGGGTCTTCTTTATAGCGCGTGACGGGATCACCAATCATGCGTAATACATGCGATTTTACATCGGTAACACCGTTATGAAAATCTAACACCTCTTGTGTTTGTGCATTGTAGTAAAGTGCGTTGGCAGTAAAGTCACGTCTCGCCGCATCATCTTCTATACTACCGAAAATGTTATCACGTAAAATGCGGCCGCTATCATTGGTTTTAGCATCACCTGCTTTAGGATTAACAGTGTCGTGATGACCACGGAAAGTTGAGACTTCAATGGTTTCTCTACCCCACATCACATGTACGAGGCGGAAACGTCTGCCGATAATACGAGAGCGACGGAAGATTTTATTCACTTCCTCAGGTTCTGCATTGGTGGCAATGTCGAAATCTTTTGGTTTAGAGTTGAGGAGTAAGTCCCTCACTGCGCCGCCAACGATATAAACATCAAACCCCGCTTTGTGTAATCCTGCGCAGGTTTTGTGCGCCGCATCGCTAATTAAGCTAGGGTCGATTTTATGTTTTTTAGCAGAGATGACTTTTGCCATACTTGGCAAGGTGCTTTCTGCTTGATTGATGGCATTTATTGCATGCTCACGCTTTTTAAATACTTTGTTCAGAAATTTTTTGATCATCTATTTGGGCT
>JBLIIL010000051.1:0-12192 GCA_047634755.1 Methylophilaceae bacterium | reverse complement strand
CCACCCGTGAGATTGAAACGTGGATAAGTCATTAGCACTCAGTCGCTTATTACAGCTGGTTAGCCCCATGCTGCCAGTAGGTGCTTATAGCTACTCACAAGGGTTAGAGTGGGCAATTGAGTCTGACGTAGTCACAGACTTGAAAAGCGCGCATGGCTGGATAGCCGACGCTTTACATGTTTACCAGGCTAATTTTGAACTGCCAGTATTGCACCGGTTGTATCAAGCTTGGGCTAGTGAGGAGATGGATGCAGTTCAAGAATGGGACGATTTTTATCAAGCAGGGCGTGACACGTCAGAAGCACTAGCAGAAACGCGTCAAATGGGCTATTCACTTTGTCGTCTATTGAATGATTTAGATGGGCTACCTACTGACTTTATGATCAATATTAACAGCCTCCAACAACCTGCATTTAGTACTATTTATGCAGGCGTAGCGCACAGCTGGGGAATTCCTGTCAATGATGTTTTGCATGGGTTTGCTTGGGGCTGGTTAGAAAATCAAGTAAGTGCTGCGATGAAGACTGTGCCACTAGGGCAAGTGGCTGGCCAGAAAATGCTGCTAGCATTAGGACAAGATTTGCCAAGCTTAGTACAAGAGGCAATCACATTTAAAGACGATGATATAAGCAACTTTAACCCCTTATTAACCATAGCAGGGTGTCGGCATGAAACGCAATACAGCCGACTGTTTCGTTCGTAATAACATTCAGAAATGGAATAACAATGACAGCACAAACAGTGGAAGAACCAGCATCAAACTTAGCGATCCAACAAGAGCCTTTGCGTATTGGGATTGGAGGGCCTGTAGGTTCAGGGAAAACGGCACTAACTTTAGCTTTATGCAAGCGCTTACGAGACGCTTATAATATTGCAGTGGTAACGAATGATATCTACACGAAAGAAGATGCACAATTTTTAACGCATAACGAAGCGCTGACTCCAGATCGTATTATCGGTGTAGAGACAGGAGGCTGTCCGCATACGGCGATTCGCGAAGATGCCTCAATGAATTTAGAAGCCGTTGCACAATTAAGTAAGCGTTTTGCACCATTAGATATTGTATTTATAGAGAGTGGTGGCGATAACTTAGCAGCCACGTTTAGCCCTGAACTTTCAGACTTAACAATTTATGTGATTGATGTATCTGCAGGGGAGAAAATTCCACGTAAAGGGGGACCTGGTATTACTAAATCAGACTTGTTAATCATTAATAAAATTGATTTGGCACCGATGGTCGGCGCTTCTCTAGAAGTGATGGATACAGATGCGAAAAGGATGCGCGGTGATAGACCTTTTATCTTTACCAACTTGAAGGTGAACCAAGGCTTAGAAGGTATTGTAAAATTTATAAAGCAACAAGGCTTAATGCTTTAAAGGAGCAGACATGGGAAAAAAAATAGTAAGTGGAAGTTTATTAGCACTATGCTCAACATTAGCATTTGCACACCCAGGCGATGCCTTAACAAGTACGGTAGCAGGTTTTATCCACCCTTTCACAGGCTGGGATCATTTTCTCATGTTGTTGGCATTCGGTGTTTGGTCTGCAAAGTCGTCGGGTAAGGTGAGTGTGGAGTTGCAAATAACGTTTATGCTGACATTAGCGTTTGGTGCTAGTTTAGGGTTTATTGGGTTGAGTTTCTTAGGGGTAGAAATGGCAATCGCCATGAGTGTAATTGCCATGGGCTTGTTGGTTACAGTCAAGCCACCTAAGTCAACAATCGTTCGGGTCAGTATTGTGGCAACCTCTGCAATGTTACATGGGGTGGCACATGGTGTTGAGCTGAGTAGTCAACATTATGTCTCTGTAATGATTGGTATGCTATTAGCAACGGCATTAATAAGCGGCATTGGTTACTGGGTAGGTTCCCATCGAAACCAATTAGTCTATTGGGTGAATAAAGGCTTAGCACTCTTGATGCTAGGCATCGGCATTATGCTACTAATGGTTTAATTTAACATTGTTTTCAGTGTCAGCATTAAGGAATGGCTTAGCCTACTACGGTTAAGCCATTTTTATGGGAATCACTCACACAACCAACGGACTAAACAGTTGTTACATACGTCAAATTTATTACATATTTTAAGTACATTTTTCACTAAAATCAAAGTGTGGGGAGGGTACAATTATTGCTTACTAAAACACTCTGACCGTAAACTGATGCAATGGATAGTTAATTGACGACTGAAAATTTGGCGTTGCCAACCCATGAAGGGGCAAGTGCGACACAGCGTATTGTTAAAATACGTCGCGATTATAATACCTGGGTTGCTAACGAATCTATTGAAGATTATGCCTTGCGCTTTACCCCAAGGTCATTTCGAAAATGGTCTATTTTTCGTGTATCCAACACCGCATTAAGCGCCATCTCCTTTTTAGTATTAGAGGCCATTGGCGGGACGATTGCTGTTAATTATGGCATCACTAACGCATTATGGGCCATCTTGGCAGTAGGGATTATAATATTTTTCACTGCATTGCCTATTAGCTTCTACGCTGCTAAGTACGGCCTAGATATGGACTTACTCACGCGAGGGGCTAGCTTCGGTTATATTGGCTCCACCATTTCTTCGTTTATTTATGCTTCATTTACGTTTATTTTGTTTGCGCTTGAAGCCGCTATTATGGCCTATGCACTTGAACTATATTTTGGCCTGCCGCTTTATATCGGCTACTTAGTGAGCGCCTTGATTGTTATTCCGTTAGTGATTCATGGCGTTACATTAATTAACCGTATTCAGATGTTTTCTCAACCTATTTGGTTGGTGCTCATGTTTGCCCCATTCATTGCAGTGTTGAATCAGGACCCACAAGTTATTTCACGGATGCTAGGTTTCTCAGGCCTCACTGGAGGGCCTGATGAGTTTAATCTGCTCATGTTTGGTGCAGCAACAGCCGTTGGAGTTGCGCTGATTCCACAGATTGGCGAGCAAGTCGATTTTCTAAGGTTTATGCCTGAAAAAACTGTAAAGAATAGCTGGCGTTGGAATTTGGGTGTATTAATGGCTGGGCCTGGATGGATATTCGTTGGTATGCTGAAAATGGTAGCTGGCGTACTCCTCGCTTACTTGGTTATTCAAAGTGACATGTCATTCTTGGATGCAGTAAACCCAACGCAAATGTATTTGGTGGGTTATGGCTATGTGTTTAACTCTAATGAATTTGCACTAGCGTCTACGGTTTTGTTTGTTGTGATCTCTCAGGTCAAAATTAATATGACTAATGCATATGCGGGTTCGCTTGCTTGGTCTAACTTTTTTGCACGTTTGACCCACAGTCACCCAGGGCGAGTGGTTTGGGTTATTTTTAATGCGGTCATTGCGACTATTTTAATGGAGCTTAATGTGTTTCAGGCACTAGAGCAGGTGTTGGGCTTTTATTCCAATATTGCCATTGCGTGGATTGCAGCGGTAGTCGCAGACCTCGTGATTAATAAGCCGCTGGGCTTCAGCCCTAAAGGCATTGAGTTTAGGCGAGCTTATTTATATGACATTAACCCAGTTGGCGTTGGGGCGATGTTGTTCGCCTCAATATTATCTATCTCCGCTTTTACTGGATTATTTGGCCCCGAGGCAAAAGCTTTTTCAGCGTTTATTGCTTTAGCTAGTGCAATGATCATCTCACCAATGATTGCTTGGTATACCAAAGGTAAATATTACATCGCAAGACAGCCATATGCATTTCCTGCTAAGCAACGGATACAACAATGTGTGATATGTGAAAAAGAGTATGAAACAGATGACATGGCAAACTGTCCAGCCTACCAAGGCTTTATTTGTTCTTTATGCTGCTGTTTAGACGCACGATGTAATGATGCTTGTAAGCCTAAAGCACGTTTATCAAACCAATGGTTAGATTTCACCAAAGGTGTAATGCCAGAATGGGCGTTGCCTTATATTAAAGGCGGTGTTGCACACTACTTGTTACTGATGATTATTGCACTTGCATTTTTTGGCACGATGCTAGGCCTGATTTATTTGCATGAAGTATCTACACTTGAGAATTTATCGTCCGGTTTGCTACCCTATGTAAAAGCAAGCTACTTAAAAGTATTTGCTGCATTGGTCTTTGCAAGTGGGATTATCGCTTGGTGGTTAGTTCTGACAACAGAAAGTAGGAAAGTGGCGCAAGAAGAATCAAACAGGCAAACAGGCCTATTGATGCGCGAGATTCAACTGCACAAGCAAACTGATGCTGAGTTGCAACTGGCTAGACATGTTGCTGAACAAGCTAATCATGCTAAAAGTCGTTATATTACAGGCATCAGTCATGAGCTCAGAACGCCATTAAATAGTATCCTTGGCTATGCTCAACTGCTTGATAACGACAACACCATTCCGGATAACCGCAAGCATGCCATTCGTGTGGTGCGGCGTAGCGGAGAGCATTTACTATCGTTAATTGAGGGAACTTTAGACATTGCTCGAATCGAAAGTGGCAAGCTTACTTTTGAAAATAAACGTCTAAACTTTCCAGAGTTTATTAATCAAATTGTTAGTATGTTTGAGCTACAAACGGGCAACAAAGGGTTGAATTTTAACTACGTTGTTGAAGGAGAGTTGCCTGCGGTTGTTAAAACTGATCAAAAAAGGCTGACGCAAATCTTGATTAATATTCTAGGTAACTCGCTTAAGTTTACCAAAACAGGCGGTATTATGTTTAGTGTTAAATATGCAAGAGAGTTGGCTCATTTTGAGATTAAGGATACAGGCCCAGGTATTGAAAAATCAGAATACGATAAGATATTTGAGCCTTTTTCACGAGGCAGTGCAGCAAAAAAAATTAACATCGGTGGCACTGGGCTTGGGCTGACTATTAGTAAGCTTCTAACAGAGTTGATGGGTGGTGAATTGACTTTTAGTAGTCATGTTGGGGAAGGGACCACATTTGTGATTAACTTATTCCTGCCGCAAAGCGACCAAACTTTTGAAGCGTTACCTGAGGCCTATACCGATAGAGTAGGATACAAGGGTAAGAAATATAAGGTATTAGTGGCGGATAATGAGGCTGTTGACCGAGAGCTTATTTTTAATATTTTAGAGCCACTCGGTTTTGAAATGGCAGAAGCTTCTACAGGACAAGAATGCTTAGATATTTACCAGAAGTTTAAGCCAGATTTGATTTTAATGGACCTAGCAATGCCAGTGATGGACGGTTGGGAAGCCGCTTATATTATTCGTAAAAAGCATCAGTCCAATACAGCTATTGGGATTGTTTCTGCGAATGCTTTTGACCAGAATTTAGAAAATTCTGCAGGGATTGATTCAAGAGATTTTTTTGTAAAACCAGTAAATGTTGAAGAGTTGCTGATCTGGGTTGGGCATAGACTTAACCTAGAATGGGTAACGAGTGATGTGGAGCTCGATCCTCATATAGGAGCCTCAATTGATCAAGATTACAATGCAAACTTACCAACAACATTGCTGTTGCCGTCAATAGAATCTATGAACGAATTACTAGCACTGATCGATGTTGGTTATATAAAGGGCGTTAATAAAAAGTTAGCGGCAATTGAAAGTGAAGAAGCGCATTGCTTAGCTTTCGTTGAGTATATGCGACGATTATCTAGTCAATTTGAGATTGAAAAAATGAAAACATTTTTAAAAGAAGTAACAACGTGATCCAGCAAAATAATACGCAGCCTTTACTAGTGCTCATAGTTGATGATGTGCCAGATAATGTTGCCGTACTGCATGATGCTTTGGATGAGTCCGGTTATATCGTACTAGTTGCAAATAGCGGTAAAGCTGCATTAGAAGTCGCAGCTAAAACTGAACCAGATATCATTCTGCTGGACGCAATAATGCCAGAGATGGATGGTTTTGAAGTTTGTCGTGCATTGAAAGCGAATAATAAAACGAGCCAAATCCCGGTTATTTTCATGACAGGATTAACTGAAACAGAAAAAGTTGTGGCCGCATTCGAAGCTGGTGTCTCTGATTATGTGACTAAACCTGTGCGAATCAATGAGGTACTTGTGAGAATCACCTCTCAGTTACAAACCTCAAGTCATGTTCTTCAGGCTAGAAGCGTGCTAGATGCTTTTGGCCAAGCGGCTATAGCGATCACGCCCGAAAATGGCAAAATTGTTTGGCAAACACCACTTGCGCGAGATTGGATGCACGATTATTTTTTAGATGATTCGAGCTTGTCAGAAGCAAGAGAGTTGTTGACACCACCTAAGGTTTTTAATTGGGTCAAAGAAGCATATCAAGTAGATGTTACTGGTAAAACTTTAGAGTCGTTGATTATTGTCCAAAGCGCAAAACGATTAACATTTAGCCCTGCAGACATTAGCAGTGACGAGCAGTGGGTCATCGTGTTAAGAGAAGAGTCGGATGCCGCACAAATTGAAGCACTAATTCATATATTCAAGCTGACTAACCGAGAGTCTGAGGTGCTTTATTGGACTATTAAAGGTAAAACTAATCGTGATATAGGTGACATACTAGGCTCTAGTCCACGCACAGTTAACAAACACCTAGAACATGTATTTGTAAAGCTTGGTGTCGAAACAAGAACTGCAGCAGCATCACTCGCTGCTTCAAAATTACGCGGTTTGATTTAGGACATTATTTACGGATAGGGTATGGGTTAATCAGTTCATTGACAAGTTGATGCAATGCTTCACGCATTTGTGTTTCAGACACTTCCATTAATAACCCGTCTTCAAACGCGTCTTGAGTAGTTTGTTTAATCTCATCAAATTATCTTTCATTACACGAATTTTTTCGGTGCAGGCAACAACACTATCGTCATCACGTACCCAAGTTGGTAAAGGTTTATTTGCCATGATTAAAAAAGATGCCAGTAAGTAAATAAAGGTTAATAAGTTAAGTGTTAAATTAAATGTAACATTTTACGTAGTGCTTGTCCGCGATGACTTACCTTGTTCTTAATCTCTGGACTTAATTCCGCAGAGGATTTTCCAGTGATGCTATCCAAGAATAGCGGGTCGTAACCAAAGCCATTGTTGCCGCGTGCTCTTTTTAAGATGCTGCCGTGCCATATGCCTTTAGCAATGAGTGGCTGATGATCATCATGGCTGCGCACGAGCACCAAGCAGCAGTAATAGTAAGCCGCTCGATTTTCATGTGAGGCTAAGGTTTTAATTAGGTGAGCATTATTATTGACATCATTGCTTGGCGTGCCACCAAAGTAGGCAGACTGCACGCCAGGTTCGCCATTGAGTGCTTCTACGCATAATCCAGAATCATCAGCTAAAGCGGGTAGTTGCGTTGCAAGACTGGCATGACGTGCCTTAGCGAGTGCATTCTCGATAAAAGTGGAGTGTGGCTCGGGCGCTTCAGGAACATTGAAGTCTGATTGCGGAACGACTTCAATACTCAAGGGAGACAACATAGTTTGTATCTCCCGTAATTTGCCTTTATTGCCGCTGGCAATGACGAGTTTGTTAAACATTATACTGATATGCCTAAGACTTCTTTTTGCATGGTTAGCAGTTGCGTAATACCACGCTCAGCTAAGTCAGTCATTGCATTCATGGTGTCGCGACTAAATGGCTCGCCTTCAGCAGTGCCTTGAATTTCGACAAAACCACCATCACTTGTCATGACGAAATTCATGTCAGTATCACAGTCAGAATCTTCAATATAATCCAAATCCAACACAGGGTTACCTTTGTACACGCCAACTGAAATAGCTGCGACTGCTTGAGTCAGTGGTGACTCTGTTAGGAGCTTGTTGTCTAGTAGGTGGGTAATCGCGTCATGCATGGCGACGTAAGCACCTGTGATGCTAGCTGTCCGTGTGCCGCCATCGGCTTGAATGACATCACAATCAAAATGGATGGTACGTTCGCCTAATTTTTTCAAATCAATCACAGCGCGTAAGCTACGGCCAATCAGACGTTGAATTTCTTGCGTACGCCCAGACTGTTTCCCTCTAGCAGCCTCTCTTTGCATGCGGCTTCCAGTCGAGCGCGGCAACATGCCATATTCAGCGGTTACCCAGCCTTGACCTTGTCCCTTTAAGAATCCAGGGATTCTTTCCTCCACACTGGCGGTGCACAGGACATGGGTATCGCCAAATTTCACCAGCACAGAACCTTCAGCATGCTTGGTGTAATGACGGATGATTTCTACGTCACGGAGTTGGTTGTTTTCACGAGCGCTTGGGCGAATAAAGGATGTCATGTTTAGATAAGCTTTTGATAAAAAAGCTTATTATAAAACATGCAGAAAATAAGTGTTTTTAAATGCCTGTTTTTTGTTTGCTTTTAGCTAATGCCGCTTGAATCTCTGCAATGGTATTTTCAATATCTTCATCTGAAAAATTATTAATACTATTGCCATCTATTGATTGATGTGCCGTCGGGTTGATGATTGTGGTTGTTCGACCAAAATCCATTTGCTGTGTTGACACTGCATTATTACTTGCTTGCTTGTCACCCCATTGCAAGGTAATCGCACTTAAGTTGTCACCATTTTTATCTGCGGCTGCTTCGGCAGCATCCATTAAGAGATTGGTTGCTTCGGGAACGTCGTGATGTTTGTGGAGGATGCTTCTAATTTCTTTATCATTTAAACAACCCCACAACCCATCGGTGCAGAGCAAAATCGTATCACCCTCAATCAATTCCATTCTATTAGAAAGGTCAATTTTTGGCGCAACTTTTCCACCGATACAATTATGAATTTTATTTTTATGGGGGTGTGTTGCCATGTCTTCTTTAGTAATCACGCCTCGGTTATACATTGATTGCACAATGGAATGGTCTTCGGTGCGAAAGAGCAAGTGATTCCCTCTAAAGTGATATAAACGAGAGTCGCCAGCGTGAGCACAGTATAGGTAGCCACGCTGAATAATGGCGACAACAATGGTTGTGCGTGGCGATTCTGACAACCCTTTTATTTGCGTAACATTCTCAATCATATCGTGGACTTGCTGAATGTGATCGGTTAAAAATTTCGCTGGATTATTGAGTGAAGGTTTGGCTAGGCGTTGAAATGAATCTGTTAATGTTTCTATGGCCAATTGTGCCGCAATTTCACCATGGCGGTGGCCGCCCATGCCATCAGCTAATACGAGGAGTACGCTATCTTTGCTGTAAGAGTAAGCAAGCCTATCTTCGTTATATGGTCTTTGGCCTTGGCGACTATTTTGGTAGATGGTAAATTTCATAACTTATCGTTTTACGGTGCTGATTAAGTCCTGTTAAACACCGCCTGAATTTTTTTAACGGGTATAGAAGTGGCGGGCGTGAACAGTGCTTTTTGTAGCGAAAATATGCTTTGCGGTCTGTCTAGATAGTCTAATTGTAAACAGCTATCGATAATGGACAGCAGTTCCAGACTATAAATACCTTCACCAATGTTGATGGCGGGGACAAGAAAATCTTTCTTTAGGCGCTTGTTAGCCGCGATAGGTGCAGCTCTTGTTAAAAAGGAGTACATGCTGGCGCCAACACTATAAACATCACTCCATGGACCTATTTTTTTGCGATCATAATATTGTTCTGGTGGTGCAAATCCAGAAGTGAAGCTTGGTGACAGTGTAGATGGCACCTCAGAAAGTGTTTCCCTAGCAGAGCCAAAATCTAATAAGACCGGTGAACCATCTAAGCGGATATAGATATTGGCAGGCTTTATATCTAAATGGAGTAGTTTTTGTAAATGCACTTCTCTAAGGCCGTTGAGTAATTGACCAAAAAAACGGCGTACAAATTTTTCACTGAGAGGCTCGGATTCTGACAGAATATACTCTTGTAATGACTTGCCACGTTCGTATTGCATAACCATATAAACCGTGTTGTTTTCTCTAAAGAAATTGGTAACACGAACAATGTTCTCGTGGTCGATTTTGGCCAGTGTTAAGCCCTCTTCAAAAAAGCATTTCAAGCCATGTTTAAATAGTTTGCTATCTTCGTCTGAGCCCAATATGACGGTTGAACCTTTTTCACGTAAAGCGAGCCCTGTCGGCATATACTCTTTAATTGCCACCATATTGTCTTCGTTATCTTTTGCAAGATAGACAAAACTAAAGCCACCAGTACTTAACACTTTAGTAATGGTATAGTCTTTTAGGGGGTAGCCAATGGGCAGGGTTTGGTTTTTAGCTTTTTCCATGTAAACAGTTTATGTTGAAGAGATGCCATCACTACTCTAGTAATGAATATTCTCGCATAAAATCAAGTAGATTTGATACAATTATTAGTAATTACTTTAAGGTTTAAGACGGTTTTTGTGATTAAAACGACATGATAATGAGTATGACGGGCTTTGCGTCCCATGAACGCAATACAGATAACGGTGTAATACAAGTTGAATTGCGCTCGGTGAATCAGCGCTATCTTGAATTGCACTTCAAGCTGGCCGATGCTTTTCGCACACAGGAGTCACAAGCGCGTGAAATGTTAAAGGCGAAACTGGGCCGTGGCAAAGTGGAGTGTCGGATTAATTTAGCGAAAGCAACGACAGAAGAAAGTCTTGAGCTCAATCATTCAGTTTTACAGCATATTGCAGAATCCGTTAAAACTGCTTCAGAATATTTTGTAGAAACACAAGCGGTCAATATATTGGATGTGCTTCAGATGTCTGGGGTAGTGACTGCACACGTGTTGGATGCTGATGCGTTGGCACAAGATGTTGTTGGCGTGCTTGAAGTTGTGATAGAAGCGTTAATTGAAGCTAGGGCACGAGAAGGTGAAAAATTAAGTTCCATGATTTCAGAGCGCTTAACGGAAGTGGAAGCGTTGGTTCTTATTGTTAAACCCATGTTGCCGAATATGGTCAAAGCCTATCAAGAGAAGTTATTGGCTAAATTAGAAGAAGTGCAATTAAGTAATGACCAAGAACGAGTGTATCAAGAGATGGTGTTGTATGCTCAGCGGGTTGATGTTGATGAAGAGCTTTCTCGCTTAGACTCACACGTGCATGAAGTGAAGCGAATCCTAGCTGCTGGCGGCATGGTCGGTAAAAAATTGGATTTCTTAATGCAGGAAATGAATCGCGAAGCCAATACGCTCGGTTCTAAATCAGTGGCGATTGAAACAACGCAAATTGCGATGCAACTGAAGGTATTAATTGAACAAATGCGTGAACAAATTCAAAATATTGAGTAATATTTCACCTTCATGACCCACGCATCAACAACAAATAACCCGCACGCAGCTCAACCCACATCCCTCACATCGTTGGCTAAGAGTCTTTGGCGCAATCGCCAACTCATTGTACAAATGACCAAGCGTGAAGTCGTTGGCCGTTACAAAGGTTCAGCTATGGGTTTGGCTTGGTCGTTCTTTAACCCCATATTTATGCTTGTGGTGTACACCTTTGTATTCTCAATGATTTTTAAATCACGTTGGGGTGGTGATGAGAGTAGGACCGTATTCGCCGTAGTGTTATTTGTGGGCATGATTGTATTAGGCTTATTTAGTGAAGTGCTTAATCGTGCGCCATCACTCATTCTTTCTAACGTCAATTACGTTAAAAAAGTGGTGTTCCCTATTGAAATACTGCCAGTCACTACCATGGGTGCTGCATTATTTCATAGCCTTATTAGCCTAAGTGTTCTATTAGCCGCTTTTGTACTTTTTAATGGTTACTTGCATTGGACTGTGATTTTTGCTCCCTTGATATTTTTTCCGCTGGTTATAGTAACACTAGGTCTTGCATGGATGCTGGCAGCTTTGGGCGTATTTTTACGTGATGTCGGGCAAATTATCGGCATTATCACCACAGTGTTAATGTTTCTTCCCCCTGTTTTTTATCCAGTGACAGCAGTGCCAGAAAAGTTCCGTCCATTCATTATGGCTAACCCACTCACCTTTATTATCGAGCAAGCACGAGAAGTGCTAATTTGGGGTCATTCTCCCAATTGGATTGGATTGGGTATTTATACCGTTGCAGCTACCGTAGTTGCTTGGGCGGGTTATGCTTTATTCCAAAAAACCAGAAAAGGGTTTGCGGATGTCCTCTAATCTTAATGATCAAGTTTCAACCAACGTTGTTTACCATCATGCAACAGTTACTCGTGTGCGCCGTAAAGAGCAAAATGGTCATCGAGGTGCAATTATCTGGCTTACGGGTTTATCAGGCTCAGGCAAATCTACGCTGGCACATACGGTTGAAGAATCTTTACATCAACAAGGCTGCCAAACTTTTGTATTAGATGGCGATAATGTACGCCATGGGCTTTGTGGCGACTTAGGTTTTTTTGATAAAGACCGC
>JBLIIL010000050.1:0-12402 GCA_047634755.1 Methylophilaceae bacterium | reverse complement strand
CCCATCTCGAACAGAGCCGTGAAACGAACCTGCGCCAATGATAGTATGCTTTTTGCATGCGAAAGTAGGTCACTGCCAAGCTATTTATTTATCTATTAAAGCTCCGTTAGGAGCTTTTTTAGTTTGTGCTGTTGTATTTCTGAGTGCTGTTAGTGTATTCATGCGCTATAAATAAAGTGGGTGCATTCCAATTCACTGAATTTATTGATATAATTATGCGTTGTTCAGGGGCTGTATGCCCTTTTTTTATTTCCGTGACATTTGTGGAGGTAAACTTTAAGGATGGTTTGTGCAAGATTTAGCGGGTTTAATCGATAAAACAGTGACGCAGCTTGGATTTGAGTTGGTAGACCTCGAAATGTCTAATCGAGGAAAATTGTTACGTGTGTTTATTGATAAACTCAATCCAAAAGATATTACAGACAGTGTTGTTATCGAGGATTGTGTGTTGGTCAGTAATCAGCTAGGTAACGTATTAACTGTTGAACACGAGATTGACTATGACAGGTTAGAGGTATCCTCGCCTGGTATGGATCGTGTGATTAAGAAAGAACAAGATTTTATTCGGTTTTTAGGTGAGCACGCACAGGTTAAATTACGCGCTACAGTGATTGTTGAAGGCAAAGAGCCAAGAAAGAATTTTGTTGGTATTTTGCGTGGCTTTAAAAATGGAATGATTCTGCTTGAGTGCGATGGTGTGGTTGAATCATTGCCGCTAAAGAGTGTTGATAAAGCACGTTTAAGCCCACAGTTTTAATTTATTTAAGTTTTAATGGTTAGCATTTGGATCATTAAGTAATTATTTTTAGTTCGGAGAGAAGCGATGAGTCGTGAGATTTTATTATTAGTAGATGCCTTAGCACACGAGAAAAACGTGAGTGAAGATATTGTGTTTACTGCCTTGGAATTGGCTTTAGCTTCGGCGACTAAGAAAAATCATGAAGATAATACTGATATTCGTGTTTCGATTGATAGTGAAACAGGTGAGTACGAAACATTTAGAAGGTGGCAGTATGTTGAGTATGATTTATTAGAAAGTTCAGACTTTCAATTTGACGAAGAAGATGAGCGTGCAAAGGGTCGTGAAATTGGCGACTACTATGAAGAACCATTAGAATCTATTGAGTTTGGGCGTATTGGAGCACAAGCAGCGAAGCAAGTTATTTTGCAAAAGGTACGTGAGGCTGAACGTGAGCAAATCTTAGAAGATTTCTTAGCGCGTGATGAAACTATGGTTACTGGCGTGATCAAACGCATGGAAAAAGGTAACGCGCTGATTGAAGTGGGTCGTCTTGAGTGTGTGCTCCCGCGTGAGTCAATGATTCCAAAAGAGAATCTACGCGTTGGTGATCGTATTCGAGCTAATTTATCACGTGTTGAACGTGGTGCGCGTGGGCCGCAGTTGGTTTTGTCACGTATCGCACCAGATTTCTTAACACGGTTGTTTGAGTTAGAGGTGCCAGAAATTGAAGAGGGCTTGTTAGAGATTCGTTCAGCAGCCCGTGACCCTGGTTTGCGCTCAAAAATTGCGGTTAAAGCTAATGATCAGCGTTTAGACCCTGTTGGCACTTGCGTGGGTATGCGTGGTTCACGCGTACAGGCAGTGACTGGTGAGCTTGCTGGAGAACGTGTTGATATCGTGTTGTGGAGTATGGAGCCAGCACAGTTTGTGATTAATGCCATGGCGCCAGCTGAAGTGGCTAGTATTGTCGTGAATGAAGATACGCATAGTATGGATGTGGTGGTTGATGAAGATCAGTTAGCACTAGCCATTGGTCGTAGTGGCCAAAATGTACGCCTTGCTTCAGAGTTAACTGGTTGGACACTTAACATTCTGACAGTAGAAGAGGCTGAGAAGAAAACGCAAGATGAGTATGCCAATGTAAGTCAATTGTTCATGGAGAAACTGGACGTTGATGAAGAGGTTGCAGAAATCTTGGCGCAAGAAGGCTTTAGCACTTTAGAAGAAATTGCTTATGTACCGATGTCTGAAATGGCTGAAATTGAAGCATTTGACGAAGATACGATTAATGAATTACGTTCACGTTCACGTGCGGCTTTATTAACAGAAGCGATTGCTAAAGAAGAAAAAGTCGACGATCCGGCTGAAGATTTGATCAAAATGGATGGCATGGATGATGAAACTGCTACGTTATTAGCTTCTAAAGAAGTGATCACAATGAATGACTTGGCAGAGCTGGCCGTTGATGAGCTGGTAGAGTTAAGCGGGATGGATGAAGAGCGAGCAAAAACACTCATCATGACAGCGCGCGCACCTTGGTTTGAATAAGGTAATGGCTTGAATAAAGCAGTAGTTTGAGTAAAGTAGTGGTTTGAGTAAATCATTGATTTGAATAGACCATGACTTAAAACGATAATTTAAAGTAGTAAAAAGTAGAGAAACTGGAGCAGTAAATGGCACAATCAACCGTTAAACAATTCGCCACAGAGCTGGGGTTACCCACCGCTTTGCTATTAGAGCAATTGAAAAGCGCGGGCGTAGATAAATCTGCTGTCGATGATCAATTAGGAGAAGCTGATAAAGCAGCTTTGCTCGACTACTTGCGTAAAGAGCACGGTGCCGCGCAAGCGCCAAAAAATAAAATCACGCTGACACGTAAGCAAAATACTGAGATTAAAAAAACTGATAGTGACGGTAGAGCCCGTACAATTCAGGTTGAAGTGCGTAAAAAACGCGTGTTGATGCGTGAAGCCGTGAAAGAGCATTCTGCACCAGTTAAGGTGGAAGAAGGCGAGGTGCCTGTTGCTGAAGCAGCCCTAAATCCAGTCGTTGAAACTGTGGTTGAAGCGCCTGTAGCAGAGGCTGCACCAGAATCTGACGTAGAAGAAGTAACGGTGCCAGTTGAGGCTGATCCGGCTAAGGCAGTAAAGCCAGAGCTTGTTGAGGATGCACCAGAGCAGGTTGTTAAGCGTAGAAAACAAGTGCTGACACCAGAGCAAATTTCGATTCGTGAAAAAGAAGCAGAGCGTCATGCCAAGTTGGTTGCTTTTCAGCAAGATGATTTACGTAAAAAAGAAGCGTTAAAACAGCGTCGAATCGATGAAGAGCAAAAACGTAAAGAGGCTGAAGAAGCTGCTGCAAAAGAAAAAGCAAAAAAACTAAGTGAAGGCACATTGCATAAGCCAGCTGCAAAAGCAGGCGCTACAGCTGCTAAGCCAGGCGCCAGCAAAGACGCTAAAAAAGGCAAAAGCAGCAATAAAGATTGGAACGATAAAGAAAACCGTAAGCGTGGCTTTAAAACACGCGGTGCACCAACAGCTAATGGTTGGCGCTCTAAAAAAGGCAAGAATAAATCATCGCAAAAACAAGAAGATGAAGAGAACGCATTTGTTGCACCCACTGAGGCAGTGGTGCATGAGGTCTTGGTGCCAGAAACCTTGTCTGTTTCAGATTTGGCGAAGAAAATGTTTGTTAAAGCCAATGAAGTAATTAAAACCTTAATGGGTATGGGTATGATGGTAACCATCAACCAGGTACTTGATCAAGAAACAGCGATTATTATCGTTGAAGAAATGGGCCATACTGCCGTTGCAACTGCAGATAATGACCCTGAAACATTCTTGGAAGAAGTTGAGCATGAGGATGCGGTCTTAGAGCAACGTCCACCAGTGGTAACAGTGATGGGTCATGTTGACCATGGTAAAACATCGTTACTCGATTACATTCGGACCAGTAAGGTTGCAGGCGGAGAAGCCGGCGGAATTACTCAGCATATTGGTGCTTACCATGTAGAAACGCCAAATGGTATGGTGACGTTTCTAGATACACCAGGTCACGAAGCTTTTACGGCGATGCGTGCACGCGGTGCAAAAGCGACTGACGTTGTTATTTTGGTGGTCTCTGCTGATGATGGTGTGATGCCGCAGACAAAAGAAGCGATTCACCATGCTAAGGCAGGTAACGTGCCATTGGTTGTTGCGATTAATAAAATTGATAAGCCAGAGGCTGATCCAGAGCGTGTAAAAATGGAATTGGTGGCAGAAGAAGTGGTGCCTGAGGAGTTTGGTGGCGAAGCCATGTTCCGTGAGGTATCTGCTAAAACTGGTCAAGGAATTGATGAGTTACTTGAAGCCGTATTGCTGCAAGCTGAAGTGCTAGAATTGCAAGCGGCGAAAAACGTGCCTGCTAAAGGGTTGGTTGTTGAAGGACGCTTAGATAAGGGTCGCGGCCCAGTTTCTACGATACTCGTACAATCAGGTACATTGAAGCGTGGCGATATGCTACTTGCTGGTAGCACTTATGGTCGTGTTCGTGCCATGTTAGATGAAACGGGTACGGAAATTAAAGAAGCAGGACCATCGATTCCTGTTGAGGTGTTAGGTTTATCTGATGTACCAGCTTCTGGTGAAGAAGTGATTGTGTTGAATGATGAGCGTAAAGCACGTGAAATCGCGATGTTCCGTCAAGGTAGGTTCCGTGATGTGAAGTTTGCGAAACAGCAGGCAGCGAAACTTGAAAATATGATGGGAAAAATGGCGGATGGCGAAGTGCAAACGCTAGGCTTGATTATAAAATCTGATGTACAAGGGTCAAATGAGGCGTTAGAAACAAGCTTACTCAAGTTAGCGACTGAAGAAGTCCGTGTGAATATTATTCACACTGGCGTTGGTGCTATTAGTGAATCTGACATTAACTTGGCCATGGCTTCAAATGCGGTATTGATTGGCTTTAATGTACGTGCCGATACTGGCGCGCGTAAGTTGGTTGAAGCGAATGGCGTCGACGTGCGCTACTACAATATTATTTATGAAGCGGTTGATGAAATTAAAGCGGCACTTAGTGGTATGTTGGCGCCTGAGCAACGTGAAAGCATTATCGGTAGTGTTGAAATTCGTGAAGTATTCCGTATTTCTAAAATCGGTGCAGTAGCTGGTTGTTATGTGCGCGATGGCCGTATTACAAGTGAATCAAAAATCCGCGTATTACGTGACAATGTGATTATTCACACAGGTGAATTAGATTCACTGAAACGCTTTAAAGATGACGTAAAAGAAGTAAAAAACAACTTCGAATGTGGTCTATCATTGAAAGGTTATAACGACCTTGAAGTGGGCGATTTATTAGAAGTTTATGAAGTATTAGAGATTGCTCGCTCACTATAATGGCAAAAGCATTTTCAAGGTCTAGCCGAGTAGCTGAACAAATGCTCCGTGAATTGGCGGATTTGTTGCAGTTCGAAGTGAAAGACCCACGTGTTGGCATGGTGACAGTAACTGAAGTGGAGGTCACTGGAGACATGGAGCATGCTAAGGTTTTCTATAGTGCAGCAGAAGGTACGCCAGAGTTACAAGCTGGCTTAGAAAAGTCGTCTGGCTTTTTACGCTCACAAGTGGCTAAGCGGATGTTGTTACGCAAGGTGCCTCAGCTGCACTTTCAATATGATGCTTCTGCAGACTATGGCATGAAAATGACTAAATTGATTGATAAAGCATTAGCAAATCATCCTAAAGATGACAACGACCGTAAAGATAATTCAGAAGACTAAGCTTTTGCAGTTCCGACGCACGAAAAGAAAAATTGATGGAATTTTATTGTTAGATAAGCCAATCGGTTATTCTTCCAACCAAGCATTACAAAAAATAAAATGGCTATTCCAAGCCACCAAAGCCGGCCATACTGGCACCTTAGATCCGCTTGCGACAGGCTTGCTTCCGATTTGCTTGGGTGAAGCAACTAAGTTTGCGCAACATGTGACCGATGCCGACAAAACGTATATTGCTAACATCAAGTTTGGTATTCAAACCAAAACTGGCGATGCTGAAGGTGACGTTGTTTCAACTAAGCCTGTCAATATAACCACAGTTGAGCTTGAACAAGCTTGTCAGCAATTCTTGGGTGAAGTTAGCCAAGTGCCACCTATGTATTCTGCGTTAAAACATAAGGGTAAGCCTTTGTATAAGTATGCGAGAGATGGCATTGAAGTTGAGCGTCCAGCAAGGCAAGTCACTATTACAAAAATCGCGGTAGATTCGTTTATAAGTGATGAGGTTATTATCACTGTTAGCTGCAGCAAAGGTACTTATATCCGCACATTAGCTGAAGATATCGCCAATACTCTGGATAATCACGCACATTTAACTGGTTTGCGACGGATTGAAACGGCTGGTTATGACATTGCTGATGCGATGACAATCGAAGCCGTTGAGGCGCTAGCAATGGAGTTGCGCGATGCACAGCTGCTGCCAGTAGACTCGGCGATTAGTATATTACCGAAAATTACGATAAGTGCTGACTCGGCTTTTTATTTTAAGCAAGGACAGGCTGTTTGGGAAGCTGGCAGCATTCCAGATGGTGAATTGCGCGTGTATGCCAAAGATGGTGTTTTTCTTGGCTTAGGAAGGTTATTGGAAGACGGGAAAATCATCGCCAAGCGATTGGTTCATTTGTAACAGCACGACATAACGCTCACACAGCCCTTTTAAAGCGTTAAAATTCTTGCACTTTTACGATAACTCGCTACCCTGACAATTAGTGTTTTGTCATTTATCTATCACACACAAGGATAGTCTGCATTGCCTATTTCTATAAGTAAGGGTAAGCCATGACAACGCCAGTTCGCGTCAAGTATCAAACCATCGAAATCGGTAGCATCGATATTCATTTGTGTACATTACGAGATAAGCAGCAATTTAGTGATCCAGACAACATTGCAAAAAATCTCGGTATAAATGATACCTTGTGGCCACTATTTGGTGTTGTATGGCCTTCTAGCTTAGTGCTCGCACATTATATGGATGAATATGAAACGGATGATAAGCGAATACTAGAAATTGGTTGTGGCATGGCATTAACCAGTTTAATGCTCAACAAACAACACGCTGATATCACAGCAACCGATTATCACCCAGAAGTTGCCGGCTTCTTGCAAAGCAACTCTGAGCTTAATCATGATGCGGATATTCAATATGAACGTGCTAATTGGTCAGAAGATACTGATACTTTAGGTCGGTTTGATGTGATTATTGGCAGCGATATTTTGTATGAAGATGAACATATTCAGCAATTAGCTAATTTTATTGAACAACATAGCCTGCCTAATTGTGAGGTGATCTTAGTTGACCCAGGACGGGGCAGAATAAATAAACTAGGCTTGCAGATGAAAAAACACGGCTATCAAAGTGAACAAATAAAACCAATAAATACTGATTATTTAGAAATGCCATTTAAAGGACTTGTATTAAAATACTGGCGAACTGTTAAGTAAAAAGTAAAAAGAATCACAAAAAACGATAAATTGACTTAAAAACAGAAGCTTAAGTACGAAAAGTTTGGTGTTTTGTGATTTTATGTCTATAATGCCGGTCTCATGTGATTAAGCATGTAAATTGAATGCAAGCGCAGGCTAGGTAAGTAGGTTACTTTGCTATGTTTGTATTGACGCTAACTAAGGGATATAAAGATGGCAGTTACAGCGCAAGACTCAGCAAAAATTATTAAAGAATTTCAACGTGCTCCAAAAGATACGGCTAGCCCAGAAGTGCAAGTGGCATTGTTAACAAACCGTATTACTTACTTAACAGAGCATTTTAAAACAAACAAAAAAGACAATCACTCACGTCGTGGTTTATTGGCTATGGTTAGCCAGCGTCGTAAGTTATTAGATTATCTTAAAGGTAGAGACGCAAGCCGTTATCAAGCATTAATTGTTAAACTAGGTTTACGTAAATAATTTCTGTAAATGCGTTATTCGCTTTTATAGATGTGTAGAAAGTCGATTGCATTTAATAATGCGTCGGCTTTTTTTATTGTTTGATTGCTATTGGGTAGTGAATAGCAGTCCATTGAAAAGGAAAAAAAATGTTTAGTAAAGTAACGAAAAGTATTCAATACGCCAATCACATGCTAACGCTAGAAACTGGTGAGATTGCTCGCCAAGCTGATGCGACCGTGATGGTGAGCTATGGTGATACAGTTGTAATGGTTGCGGTGACTAGCCGTAGCGATGTTAAATCGGGTCAAGATTTCTTCCCTCTAACTGTTGATTACATGGAAAAAACATACGCTGCAGGTAAGATTCCTGGTAGCTTCTTTAAACGTGAAGGCCGTCCTTCAGAAAAGGAAACACTGACATCACGTTTAATCGATCGTCCGTTACGTCCATTGTTCCCAGAGTCGTTTTACAACGAAGTGCAAGTGGTAGCAACAGTAATGTCGTCAGACCCTGAAATTGATTCAGATATTCCAGCGATTATTGGTGCTTCTGCTGCGATGTCATTATCTGGCATTCCATTCTTTGGCCCATTAGGTGCTGCGCGTGTTGGTTATATTGATGGCGAGTACATCCTTAACCCAAGCAAAACACAAATGGAAACAACTGAGCTAGATTTGGTTGTTGCGGCAACTGAAACAGCTGTCATGATGGTTGAGTCTGAGGCGAAAGAGCTTTCAGAAGAAGTGATGTTAGGTGCAGTAACATTCGGTCATGAAGCAATGCAACCAGTCATTAAAATGATTAATGAATTAGCTGCTGAAGCAGGTAAGGACGCATGGGATTGGACAGCACCTGAGCCAGATACTGCGTTAATCGAAAAAGTGAAAAACCTAATCGGCGCAGATGTTGATGCCGCTTTCAAGATTAAAGAAAAAGGCGAGCGTTCAACGAAGTTAAACGAAATCAAAAAACGTTTAACAGATGAACTCATTGCTGAAGAAACTTCAACAGAAGAAGCCAATAAAATTAAAGGTGAGTTCTTTAATTTAGAAGCAAAAACAGTGCGTGGCCAAATTTTGAATGGTGACCCACGTATTGATGGCCGTGACACACGCACAGTGAGGCCTATTAGCGTTCGTACGGGTGTATTGCCACGTACCCATGGTTCTGCCTTGTTTACGCGTGGTGAGACGCAGGCATTGGTTGTAGCGACATTAGGTACTGGCCGCGATGAACAAAAAGTTGACGCCTTGCAAGGTGAATTTACTGATAACTTTATGTTGCATTACAACTTCCCTCCATACGCAACTGGTGAAACTGGTCGCGTTGGCACACCTAAGCGCCGTGAAATTGGTCATGGACGTTTAGCTAAACGTGCATTGATTGCTGCATTGCCTTCTAAAGAAGACTTTGATTACACGATGCGAGTGGTTTCAGAGATTACTGAATCAAATGGTTCTAGCTCTATGGCTTCTGTTTGTGGCGGTACTTTAGCGTTAATGGATGCTGGCGTACCAATGAAAGCACCAGTAGCAGGTATTGCAATGGGCTTAATTAAAGATGGTAACCGCGTTGCTGTGTTGACTGATATCTTGGGTGATGAAGATCACTTGGGCGATATGGATTTTAAAGTAGCTGGTTCATTAAATGGTATTACTGCTTTGCAAATGGATATTAAAATCACCGGTATTACGGCACAAATTATGCAGGCTGCTTTAGCACAAGCCAAAGAAGGTCGTGAGCATATCTTAGGCATCATGCAAGAAGCGCTAGATACTGCTGACACTGAGATGTCTGAATTTGCACCACGTATTATCAGTGTAAAAATCAACCCTGATAAAATCCGTGACGTGATTGGTAAAGGCGGCGCTGTAATTCAAGCGCTGACTAAAGAAACAAATACCAACATCGACATCGACGAAGACGGTACTGTGAAAATTGCATGTACGAGCGCTGAAGAAGGTGAAGAAGCGAAACGTCGTATTGAAGCGATTACTGCAGATGTTGAAGTAGGTCAAATCTACGAAGGCCCAGTTGTGAAAGTATTAGACTTTGGTGCTGTGGTTTCATTGATTCCAGGTAAAGATGGTTTAGTTCACATTTCACAAATCGCACATCAACGTGTGAATGCAGTGAGTGACTTCGTTAAAGAAGGCGACACTGTTAAAGTGAAAGTGGTTGAGATCGACGGTAAAGGCAAAGTACGCTTAAGTATGAAAGCTTTGATCGAAGAGCCAGCTAAAGACGCTGAGTAATCTGTAGCCATAAAAAAGCCCGCTAAGCGGGCTTTTTTATGGCCGTTGCTTTTAGATAAAGCGTACAACGCCATGTTGTTTTAAGTCGCTTTATTTTGCAACTTGTCTTTCTCTTAACTCAGCAAGTGTTTTGCAATCAATGCATAAGGTTGCTGTTGGGCGAGCTTCAAGACGCTTCAGGCCAATTTCAATGCCACAGCTTTCGCAGTAGCCATATTCATCAGCATCAATGTTTCGCAAAGTGCCCTCAATTTTTTTAATTAATTTACGTTCGCGGTCGCGGTTACGTAACTCAAGCGCCATATCCGATTCTTGGCTAGCACGGTCATTCGGGTCAGCAAACGTAGCTGAATCATCCTGCATGTGATGTACCGTGCGGTCAATATCATCACTTAGTTCAGTTTTCCACTTGTCTAAAATCGCGGCAAAGTGCTTCAGCTGTTTTTTATTCATATACACTTCATCAGGTTTTTCCTGATAAGGAGTGAAGTTAATATTCGGTTTTTTACCCATTTTTATGTCCAAAAAACTACTTAATAAAAGAAATTTTGTAAGAATTTTACCGCGCGAGTTTACACGATTCTTTGCCAGATACAAAGGATTTGTACTACGAAGCTAATTTTTAGCTTCGTTTAGCTCCAATGCTAACAATGTGTTTTCCATTAATGCTGCCACTGTCATTGGGCCAACGCCGCCTGGTACGGGGGTGATGAAGCCTGCTCGCTCTTTTGCAGTAGCAAAATCAACGTCTCCAGTCAGCGTGCCATCGTCTAAGCGATTAATACCAATATCGATAACAATTGAACCCGGCTTAATCCATTCGCCTTTGATTAAACCTGCCTTACCAGCAGCGGCAATCACTAAGTCTGCGCGTTTGATATTCTCTTCCAAATTTTTGGTGTGGCGATGACAGCTAGTAATCGTCGCGCCAGCTAACATCAGCTCCAATGCCATCGGCCTACCAACATGGTTAGAAACGCCTACAATTACGGCATCTAAGCCCATAGGATCAATATTGCTAGCCTCAAGCATCTTAATCACACCAAATGGTGTGCAAGAGCGTAAAGTAGGCTGCCGAATGGCTAGGCGTCCAATATTGTAAGGGTGGAAGCCATCAACATCTTTATTAACGTCCATATGCTCAATTAAACTATCTTCATCAATGTGAGTAGGTAATGGAGACTGGACTAAAATACCATCGACAGTTATATCTGCATTCAGTTGATCAATCAGCACCAATAATTCAGCTTCTGTTGTCGAAGCCGGTAAATCATGTGAGATAGAAGTAACCCCAACTTTTTCGCAAGCTAAACGCTTATTACGTACATAGATAGCAGAGGCTGGGTCTACGCCAATTAAAACAACAGCGAGACAAGGTGCGCGCTTGCCTGCGGTAATGCGTTCTGAAATGCGAGATTTAATATTATCAAGTAATTTTACTGAGATGGCTTTGCCATCAATGATTTGCGCTGACATGAATGTGTTTCAGTAGTGTATTAGAAATAATTAAGCATTTTATCATATTTGATTTGACCAATCGCTTATATTCCAGTATATTTCTGCCTCTTCGGCGTGTAGCGTAGCCTGGTAGCGCGCCTGCTTTGGGAGCAGGATGTCGGGAGTTCGAATCTCTCCACGCCGACCAAATTTTCTTTGGTCTACCCGATGATAATGACATTGCGTCATTTAATTAACAATCTGCCCGTAGCTCAACCGGATAGAGCACCAGCCTTCTAAGCTGGGGGTTATAGGTTCGATTCCTATCGGGCAGGCCAGATTGATCGTTTTATGGTGGCTGTAGCTCAGTTGGTAGAGTCCCGGATTGTGATTCCGGTTGTCGTGGGTTCGAGCCCCATCAGCCACCCCATTTACTGTCTAATATAGCATTTAAATGTAGAGGCAAACTTGGTCTTCCCGCGTTAAAGAGGGGGTTAGGGTTTAGCACAACAAGAACCTCCTGTTTTACCCTCCATTTGAATTGGTGGGCATGGAACTGACCCATAGGAACAAAATACGCAACAATCTCCTGCCTTAGGATGTAAAAGTATCATACATTTTGAACACTCATAAAACCACTGGCAAGCATCTGTTGGCATGGCTTCCTCCTTTGCTTGTCTGCAATCTGGACAAGTAATGACGGATTTTAAAATAACTTTATTACCCAAAATTAAATCCTAATAGTTAATAATGAGACTCGAAGAAAGAGATATAAATTCTGTTGTGCTAGCAATTACTTTTTTTGCTTGTCCTGGTGGGTAGTGCCCACCATTGCCATGTCAATGACCGTTACCACGGCGCCATAAATTATGGCACCCAGTTAATGTAAAAATACAAAGCAGAAGAGTAATTGTTGATATTTTTTTTTAATGTTAAATTTAACATTAAAAATATAGTAAAACGTAATATACGTATTGATGTGTCTAATAAATAAAAAACAAAACAAAACAAAACGAGGCTGAAGCTGTAGTTAAAGG
>JBLIIL010000049.1:0-13107 GCA_047634755.1 Methylophilaceae bacterium | reverse complement strand
TTCAATTTTTTATCCGCAAAAGGGCTTGGTTCGATATGTCGCATAGATATTATTGACTCTTAGATTCAGCTAGAAGCTCAATTTCCTTAGCAAGATGAGTATGTAAATGGCTGATTGCACTCTCAAACAGGCTAAATTCTAGATATTCGTTTGCACCGCTCATAAGGCCCCGTTGTGCTGACATCACTATCTTCTGGTCTTCAATAGCGCCGTTGGCTGCGAATTTTTGCCCTTCAAAAATGCTATCAAGCAATTCAGTATCGTTTTCATCAATATCAGTAATAAGATAAGTATGTTGACAGGTTGTTGACTCATCAATGGGCTCAATAACCACCACCTGCAGACATCCAGGAAAGGTTGAAATAAGCACGTTTGGAAACAAATGATATACGTAGGTTAATCGTCCATCTGCACAGAGGTTTGTCCCTTTTTTTTTGCGTAATGCTTCTATTGCTTGGTAGGGAAATGCTATTCGGCTATTTTCTCCAAAGGTTTCAACCACTGTGAGGTTGTCGTATTGAACCGGGAAAAAGGTATCTTTGTGGGTTTCCCGAATATGGTAACCTTCCAGAGCACTTTCAATATAGAGCTTCCAATTCGCTTTTATTACCATGTTGTCTGAACGCAATAAGCGATGTCCGTCAGGCATTAGCTTTGGCAATGATGAAACATCGTTGTTGATGTCCGCTTGCGGATCTTGATTGATAAACACCAAACCATTGATTTCAGCACATGCTACCGGAACAAGTCCACGGGTTGCTTTATCAACATCGGGAAATCCATGTTCATGAGGAATGCTGCGCAGGCTTCCATCAAGGCTGTAGGCCCAACCATGATATGGACAAACCAAGACACGTGCGCAGCCGTGACCATTGGCAAGCTGCACCCCTCTATGGCGGCAGGCATTCCTGAATGCACGTATTTTACTGTCTAGTCCGCGCACAGCTATCAATGGTATGCCAGCCACATCACGGCTAACATAATCGCCAGGCTTGGCAAGCGCACCTGAAGGACAGAAAACAATGCTGCGGTGTTGCAATATTTTTAGCTCAGCGTTTAGTCGTTCTTTCGAACGGTAGTTTTTGACGGGCTCCTTCCAAGTTTTGTCGCCCTTATCTGTTGTTGAATTGTCGATGTGCTCGAAAATTTTTTGCACCACATCGGCGTCGCTTAATAGTTGTTTTTTGTTATTTGTGTTCACTGCCATTATCAGCTCGCAAGTTATGTAAGGAAAACCGCCTCACTTTTATAACACAAAAAAATTATTATTGCGTATTTACGTTATAAATAATATTGATTTTAATTTAAGCTTTAATCTTATTGTTTTAGAGGTAAACCCAGCGACGTTAGCAAAGTGTCCAAGTCTTAAAACTTGCTATAACCCCCTCCTTTTTGCATACCAATAAATTGGATTGCCAAGAGTAAGGTTATAACTTCAATGAAAATACAGAACTTTATATTTCCAGACTTGCTGGAGTGCACAGGTTGTTACTTCGATTTGTTTTGGTTGTGAACCATTTTTGGATGCTATAAACGCTGAATAGATTAATACAATCTCTACCTTTGACGCATCTCATTAAGAACAATGATTTTGTACCCTTGCTGTTTTAAAGCTACTTAGCGTTATGGTAAAACTACCTTAGTCGTTGTTTTTGGTCTGTTAAAGTCGACAAGGTGGTTTTTAGTTGCAATAAGCGGCAACGTTAGTCATTTGAATAACGTGTGTGTCGCATGAATAAAAGGAAAGTAAGTGGCTTCACTGAACGGAACACACAGGTTCAAATTTTTTGTCTCTTAGGACACTGATTTCGATAATGGCCGTATGTCGCTTGAAAATACCATACTTACTCAGTTAAAGGCGAACGTCCAAATGTTCGAAGCGCTTATACAAAATATACTTTAGGTAACGTTAAGGAGTCAGGTTTTGACCTAACCTTGCCCCCTGAAAGAGGCTTATGTATTCGACAAGTGGGCGGTGTAGTTTGAATAATTCTACGAAGATTTTGGTTAAATATAACTCGGTAACGCAAATATGTTTAGGTCAGTTATGTGGAATATAAGATTAAACCAACACGTTAATATAATTGGGTAATTGGGTAATTGGGTAATCGGTTAATAGTGTAAAACGGTATTCTTACTATTTGTTTATAACATCAGCAGCTTAATCGTTTTTGTTATCTCCCTCATCGCCTTCTTTATCTTCCTCCTTTTCATCATTATCATCATTATCATCATTGTCATCAAAAATATCTGGAGTAACCGTATCAACAACGTCGATAGCCCCGCCAACAATCGTCGTTGTAACACCTACCGCAGCAGATACGACTGTCGCCGCAATACAACCCGATAAGCTAAAAAGCACAAATAACAAAAAAATACTCTGCACAATTTTTTTCAAGATGGTGTTTCCAAATAAATCTTTTATGAGGTTAGATTACGCTAAAGTATTAGTGAATCAAGCGTTGTTTTAATACAACATAAATCTACTGCGTACTTAATGGTGACAACTAAAAACTAAATTACATGTGGTTTATTGAGACCAATTTTAGCACTTGTTAAGTGTTCTTTGTGCCTCGAAGTTATTGTTAAACTTATCAAGGAAACTCACTCCCTATCTCAACAAAAAAAGTGTTTAGTGTAAACTGTGCGTATTTATATACGAGCCAGTTATAGGGGATATGCTGTTGATAACAGGACAAATGTAAGGATAAAGTCAGATTGTTCAGGCCTTACTAGAGTTCCTTTTGCTAAAAATCGGTTGATGTGATGTTGTGACGTGTTGTCCGCAGAAAACTAAATTTTTTAAAGATTCAAACCGATGAAACCGTTCGTTTGGTGTGGTTGCCATGTTTTCAGTAGTTACTATTGCGACAGATTACACGGCAGCTCCGGGATGAACGAATGCCAGAACAATTAACCACTAATCATTAACCACTAATCACTAATCATTAACCGCTATGCATTGTGTGTTATCTACAGGTGAAGATAACAATCAAAACTCTGTTCAGTTAGTAGTGTTTACCATCGATAGTAGGGCTCAGTGTTTATCACTTGTGTATCTGTCGCTTCCATTGAGGGTTAAAATTATCTGCCATGAAGTCCCGGCTGTTTGGGACAAAATGGTTCTTAATACCATTAGCGAGTCATGTTTGAACACAAGGCGGTGACTGAACCTTAAGTTTGGTCAGATACAAATTACCGCTATAGGTAATACATAAGCACATAAGCAGATAACAACGCAGCAATCCATAGTGCCGTAGTGCCAACAGGCCAGGAGCGTGCAAATACAGCACGTTCTTGGCTATCAGCAGTATGTGGTTGGCCTAAATAGCGAACCACTATTTGGTGTAAAAGATTTTGTAGACGTGTTCTCTGCACTGCAATTAGTTTACCGATCGAGCCAAGTGCTCGTTCGGCTATTTTAAACAACAACACAGCCGCGCGTCTCCAGAACCAATCTGTATCTAGACTGATAGTCATGGTTCGTTTCATCAGTGGCAATAGCACGAAGAAAGCTAAGCCAGAAAACAGTAGCAGTTGTAAATAAAAAAGCACTTTGCCAATCGAATACGGTTCGTAGTCTACCGGGTAGGGTAGCAAGGCATAAAGTACTTCGGGGAACACACCTAGTAAAATACATAAACTTGCAAAAATGACCATCGCTAGTCCCATATTCCATGGCGCATCTTTGGGACGTAGGCCTGAATCTTTTTGAAAAAATACAAACCAAGGGAATTTTATCCCAGCATGCAGAAATACACCTGCCGATGCAGCTGTTAATATCATGTACACCCAAACCAGATTACCGTCAACAGCAGCCTGAGAAATCATGCTTTTTGTGGTGAAGCCAGAAGTCAGTGGAAAACTTGAAATAGCTAAAGCACCAATAATACCGCAGATACAGGTGAGTGGCATGGTACGAAATAGGCCACCCAGCTCCATGCATTTATTTTTCCCAGTACGATAGATAACCACGCCTGCACTCATAAACAGCAGTGCTTTGTAAATTATGTGCGCAAAGGCATGAGCCGTCGCACCATTAAGCGCCATTTCGGTACCTATACCTACAGCCACCACCATAAAGCCGACTTGGTTAACGACTGAATAAGCAAGAATACGTCGAACGTCATTCTCCAATAGCGCAAAAATGATGCCATATACCACCATAAACAAACCAATACCAATTAACATAGGCTCGCCAGGGAACAATAATATAAGTGCTAACACCGCTGTTTTAGTTGTAAACGCTGACAAGAATACCGAGCCGGTGGGTGTAGATTCAGGGTAAGCATCAGCTAACCAAGCAGATACGGGCGGAGCTGCTGCGTTAATTAGAATTCCAATAAGTATCATCCAGGTACTAAAATCTGTTGCTAATATGGGTTGTATTTGAATAGAACCCGTACCAACAACGACACCCTCAATACCCACCTTGAGTACTACGCCACCAAGGAGGTGCATGATGGCGTAACGGATTCCAGCCGCTTTTGCACCAGGTGTGCCACCACACCATACAACAATGGTGGAAAATATAGCCATCATTTCCCAATATAAAAATAAGGTAATCAGATCGCCAGCAAAACAGACTCCAATTGCCCCTGCTGCATAAGCAAAGGCTGCGGCTAGTTCATACCAACGTGCTATGCGAAAGGAATAAAGCCCCCCCACAAAGACCATCATGGCAAAAATTGTGGCAAACAGTCGTCTTAGTGGGCTACCTTCAACAGGCTCAATATTATATGAGAGAAATTTTATGGTACCTTGAACGCCGTCTGGGACTTGCCAGATAGCCCATAATGTAATTAGTGGTGCAATGAGTACAACGGCGGTCCGCGCGTGACCTTTAACTAGACAGATTAAAACGGCAGCAATTAGTAGGACAAACGCAGGGGAAAAGAGCTCAAACCCCATTGTTGCTCTCCTTTATATTGTCATGACTTGCATCTGGAGACTGTTTGTCTTGTGGCTCATCGTAATAGTCCATTGGACGTTTCAGCACCAGGCCTAATAGTTTTGCGACCAATACCATTATCAGACAACTTACAAATCCAAAAACAGCACCAAATCCAAACCAAGCATCAAAACCAAAATAACCCTTTACATATATTACGGTCTGGGCGAGCACCATCAAAGTAAGCACAATACTGGAACCAATCCAAAGTTTGCGAATAGTTGATGGACGGACCAACCAATGTAGTTGTTTTTCATCATTCATTATTAACCCAAACCCTTAACTACTTGGCTTTCCAGCTCGATAACCGGCCCATTAAATAAGAAAAAAGCGATGGTTAACGATGCTGTTAAACACAACGCCAATACGGCTAAAAATGGAGCTTCACCATGTTCTCTGCCACCTTCTTTTTCACGTTCAAACCAGACTATGTACAATATAGGTAAAAAATACGCAGCGTTAAGTACGGTACTGGCAATAATTGTAAAAATTGCTACCAGATTATTAGCTTCGAAAGCACCGGCTAAGATATACCATTTAGAGACAAAACCTCCAGTCGGTGGAACACCAATCATGCTTAACGCACCGATCGTAAAGGCTGTCATGGTCCACGGCATACGTCTTCCGATACCGCGTAATTGGTGGATCTCGGTTTTCTTGGAGGCAACGTAAATGGCTCCTGCAGCAAAAAATAAAGTAATCTTGCCAAAAGCGTGGGCTACCATGTGTATCGCTGCACCTACTTCTGCAAGTGGTTTTAAAATAGCAGCTGCCATTACCACGTACGATAGTTGGGCAATAGTAGAGTATGCGAGCAAGCGTTTGATGTTAGTTTGCCGCAATGCAACCAAGCTCGCAGTAATGATGGTGAATGCTGCCGCATATAACAGCCATTGAGAACTGGAAGCGCCAAACAGAAAATCAATGCCAAAAATGTAAACAATAATCTTAGTAATGGCGAAAACACCGGCCTTCACCACTGCAACTGCATGTAGCAAGGCACTCACTGGGGTGGGTGCTACCATTGCCGCGGGTAACCATTTATGCACTGGCATGACTGCCGCTTTTCCAATGCCGAACACAAAAAGTGCAAGTAATAAACCGATTTCAGGGTCGTTTAATTTGCCAGCAAGAATGCCACCAGTGGTAAAGTCAACCGTTCCTGCAACAGTATATGTCCAGATTATTGCGGGTAAAAATAAACCTATGGACGTACTGAGTAAAACGCCTAAATAAATCCTTGCTGAACGAACTGTCGCCGGGTCTCCTTTGTGAGCTACTAAAGGATATGTGGAGAGTGTTAACAATTCATAGAATAAAAATAAAGTAAACAAGTTGCCGGCGAAAGCGACGCCGATAGTTGCCGAAAGAGCCAGTGCAAAACAAGCAAAAAATCGTGTTTGGTTTTGCTCTTTATTACCGCGCATATAGCCGACGGAGTATATTGAGTTGATAAGCCAAAGCCCGGATGCTAGTGCCGCAAACAACATGCCTAAAGGTTCTACTGTGAAAGCAATAGTCAAGCCCGGCATAACCTCACTGACTTCTATTGAAGGACGTCCACCGTCCATCAGAAGGGGTAACAAACTCCAGACTACCCAAATCAAGGAAACAGAGGTAATCGCAGTGGCAGCCTCTCGCAGGTTAGCGCTTATGCGTCCTGCAAGTGCAATTGCCAGTGCCCCAACCAACGGAATAACAATAGCAACTAATATGGATGTTTCTGGTGTCATCGTGAGCCCTCCAAGAGCAGGACTGCAGCACTATTAGCAAGCTCTAATGGAACCTGCGGAAATAGTCCAAAGTATATGTTTAGGACAGCAACAAGGCCGGTGACTAATAAAATCTGTATTGGTGCTTCAGATATTTGGTCATTTCCTTCGACAGGTTCTTGGAAATACAGTGCTTCCACAATGCGCCAGATATAGACTACAGCCATCAATGAGCTGACAAGTATAATAGCTACGAGGGCCCAGCCCCAAGCTCCACTCTCGAGTGCAGCATTAATCAGCACCCATTTGCTGATAAACCCTGCGGTACCTGGCACACCAATTAGGCTTAAACCACACACCACAAAAGCGGCGCAAGTCCAAGGCATACGAGCGGATGCGCCACCGAGTTGGTTTAAGCGTAAATCGCGATATTGGTAAGCTAGGCAAGCAACAGCGAGGAACAGTCCGCCTTTTGCTAATGCATGGTTAAATATATGCATTGCACTGGCAGTTAACCCCGCCAAGCTCAAAAAGCTAGCACCTAGTAAAATATAACCAATCTGTGCAACAGAAGACGAAGCAAGTAATCTTTTGAGATGACCTTCGAACATCGCAACCGCTGAGGCAATAAGAATCCCCAGAATGGCTAGGGGCATCAGAAACATTGCAAATTGAACTTCGTGGTCATCCAGTTTGGTCTGGAATACCATGTAGTCAAAACGTATCAATACATACAGCGCAACCTTAGTGGCGCAAGCAGCAAGAAATACAGTCACCATGTGAGGTGCATGTGTATAAGCATTGGGAACCCAAACATGAAGCGGAAACACTGCGGCTTTGAGGGCTAAACCAATAGTGATAAAACCTGCCGCGACGAGTATCGGATTAATGTCTATAACATCGCCAATTCTCGCTTCCATATCGGCTAAGTTAAGTGTGCCCGTCATCATATAGATAAGGCCGACACCAATAAGGTAAAAGGTTGCGCCGATTGTGCCCATCATTAAATATTTAAAAACCGCAGGAAGTGCGCGGCGGTCAGGGCCTCCTGCTATCAATATGTAGCTGGCAAGAGATGAAATTTCCATAAACACAAAGATATTGAAGGCGTCTGCTGATACAACAATACCAACCAGCCCTGATAAAACAAGTAGCCAGGCTGAGTAGAAAAGAGGTTGGCGTTCGGCTTCTATCTGTTGATCAATACTGGGTTTAGCAGCCAGTAAGGCTGCAGCTGCAGCGCCAGTAATTACCAGTAGCACCAACGAACTGAAGGCATCTACTGACAATGCAATACCATATGGTGCGGGCCAACCACCCATGGCGTACTCAACGGTTTGTCCGTCTAATACAGCTAGGGCGAGGGTTACGGCAATAGCAAAGCTAAGCACTGCAACGGCAGTTGCTCCCGCCCATGCTAGTCCACGTGGTTGAAGTAAAACGATAAGTGGAGCCGATAACATCGGAACCACAACCTGCAAAGCAGGAAGGTGTGCTAGTAAATCCATAGTAATTAGTCGGAGTCCAAAATTTCATTTTCTTCGATTGTGCCGTAACATTCACTGATACGCACCACCATGGCCAAGCCTAATGAGAGGGTAGATACCCCCACAACGATTGCCGTTAGTATCAAGACTTGTGGCAGGGGATTGGAGAATACCTGATCTTCTACACCGGCCTGTATGATGGGGGCGGTCCCGCCTTCCACTTTATCCATAGTAATATACATTAGGAAAACTGCCGATTGGAAGATAGACAATCCAATCAATTTTTTGATCAAATTGGTTTTATTTATCACGGCGTAAAGACCCACCGTTAAAATAATAGCGAACACCCAATAGTTAAAATATCCGAGTAATTCTAAGAGGTTCATGACAATATCTCACGGGCTGCAAAAGCATGAAAAATAGTTAAAAGGGCACCACAAACAGCCATCCCAACTCCGGCCTCAATAATTAAAATACCCAGCTGCTGTCCAAATATAGGATCGGCTGCCAGCACAGAATAATCTAGAAAAGCTCCACCCATGAACATACAAGCCACTCCAACACCGCCATACAGTAGCGCGCCACCAACAACCATGCCGAGTAACACTCCACGAGGAATTGCTCGTAGGGCTTCAGCTTCGCCCTCGAGTAGCGCGTAGAGAATGACACCCGTGGCAATAATAGCGCCAGCCTGGAATCCACCACCTGGGCTGTACTCGCCGTGAAATTGCACATACAAACCAAATAACACGATAAACGGGATCAGTAACCGACCGACCACTTGAGGTATCAAATGATGGCGCAGACCACTATTTTTTTCGGTCACTTGTCGGCTTTTCCGCGGAGGGCTCACACCAAGGATAAATAAAACCCCAATACAAGCCGCAAAAACAACAAATACTTCACCTAGCGTATCATAGCCTCGAAAACTACTTAGGATTGCGGTAACAACATTAGGAATATCAATATATTCAGTGGTTTTCTCTATATACCAAGGCGCAATGTGTTGGTGAACTGGGGCATCTGGGTCGCCAAGTCGGGGCTTATCAAAGGTTGCATAAATGATCAGTAACGCCAAAACACCTACGGTGCTAAACGTTACCCAACGACTCCCCTGCCGAGGCTTTTCCTTGTCATCAGTGAGCGCCAATGCGCACAGAAAAATAACTGTTGTTACGCCTGCACCTACTGCAGCTTCGGTGAGTGCCACATCGGCAGCGTCTAGAATGAAAAAGTTAGCAGCCATGAGTAGACTGAATATAGAAGTCAACATTACTGCAACAAACAAGTCTTCGGTACGCACTATAGCAATTGCGGTAATGACAAGCAGGGTCAGTAAGAACAGTCCAAAAATAAATATCATTCTGGGGAACTTTCCTTAGGTTTATCGCTTGTCGTTCCAGCGTCTGGTTTGAGACCGGATAAGAGCGCGGCGTTAGCTAGTGCGTAGGTGGCGGTCGGGCCAGTCAGCAATAAAAACAACATAATGGCAAATAGCTTCAACGTGGCAAGAGATAAGCCAGCTTGTAGCATCATACCAGAAAAAATTAGAATAGTAGCCATGGTATCGGTAAGACTGGCGGCATGAATACGGGTATAAAAATTGGGCAAACGTAAACCCCCTATACCACCAATTAACACACAGGCTCCGCCTATCACTAGTAAAATCCAACTCACTACATCCAGTGCAACATCAATCATCTTTAGCCCTAGATTTTCTTCGTGCTCGATTTTGAAAATACTCCAGTACGGCAAGAATCCCAACCATATTAATCAATGCGTAGGCTAACGCAAGATCAAGAAAGTCTGGCCGGCCATACAGAAATGCAACAACGGATAACAACAAAACCGTCTTGGTGCCAAACACATTAACCGCTAAAACTCGGTCGTAGACACTTGGGCCCATTAATGCCCGAACAAGGGCTAAAACCATAGTTATTAAAATAGCAATAGAGACAATAATATACATAATTAACTGCGCTCCAAATTAGCGGCTCGACGATTGGCTTCGCCTTTTTGTAATTCTTTTGCACCTTCACTGGTTAAACAATGGATCAATAATTTACCTTCGTGTAAATCCAGCGTGACGGTCCCGGGCGACAGTGTGATGGAATTACCGAGAATGACTTGTCCTACATCTGTTTTTGTTTCCGTTTCCAGCATTACTACTGTCGGGCTGATGGGAAGGGAAGGTTGCAATATTAGTTTTGCAACGTCCCAACTAGAAATAATAATTTCACGGAGCAACCACAACCAATAGCCAGGCAAACGAGGAAATATTCCAATCACACCCTGGTGCCGAAAAAATCCCATTCGGTGGGCCAAATAAACACTGAGCAAGCATGAAAAAGCTCCTAAACCTACGACCAGTGGTTTATATAGACCCGACCAAAGAAGCCAAGTCACTGCAAGGATAAGCATTAAAAGCAATATGGAAGAAAGGCGTGCTTCGCCTAGCTGATGTTTACGTCGTGTTTGAATCAAGTTCATTGTGTGCAGGGGTAATTTGTCATAAGTGATTTATAAACGCCTTCTATCGCGGGCTCATCTTTTGACAAACTAGCTTGTTGTTCTACTAAATCGGCAACAACCACATCAACCACATCACGAAGTGGCAGCGGATCACCAAGACAAAAGCCGGCCAGTTTTTCCGCACGTGAGCGGTCTACACGTCCCGGCATACGAGTACGTATTGCGCGTTCTGCGAAGGTTTCATCTCCGGTGATGGCATTCTCGGCGTTAAGCATAACACGGGCATCAGTTGCTATTGCCCCGTCAATAAAACCTTGAATATAGCGGACGCAGTATTGGCCATCGTTACCCTCTGGATTAGCGGTGAGTAACACGCAATGCGATGCCAATTCTTTAGAGGTCAGTATTTCGACTGCATGGGAGGTTGGAATTAGCATTAGCTGGAGAGCTAAAACCGTGAACGATAACCTAGGAAAAATTCTTGCGATATTATGAAAACTTGAGCGTTTATTTTCTTGAGTCATTAGTAAGTCTTTTGCTAAATCAATTTTCATTATGAACTATTTACCGACGTGTGCAAGCTTAAACGATTACACCAACAGCATACTAATTGGGACTTATATTTATTTTCATTCAGTGTATTAACGTTTTTATACAACATTCACGCTAATTCACACTGCTAGGGGTATTTTTTGCGTAGTAATTAGGAATGCTCCAAAAATGTCGACAAGTTTTAATTACATTTAAACATACAGTTAAATAATATTGGACCCACGTTATTGCCATTCAATGCAATCTCTTAGTTTACGAACATAGTGGTGAGTTGTATTTTTTTGTAAGAAAATATCAGACCTGCTTATAAAGAATATAATTTTTAATTCTTATTAATTTGACCAGTTCAAAGTATGCAAAACGTTCAACTCTATTAGCGGAGGTTCAAGACAGTAGTCTAAAAATAACAGCGATTAGTGAATTGGTGTGGGTCTATATTTAACATCTATGGTTAATATTAAAAAACAGCTACTGTCGATGAGACCCATACTTCTACTAAACCTTAATACAGATACAAAAATACCGCTCAATTTGAGCGGTATTTTGAATCAGTTTGTTGATAAATATGACTATAAAATAAAGCGGCTTAAATCTTCGTCGTCCACTAATTTTTCTAAATGGTCGTCAACATAATTAGCGTCAACTATCAATGATTCACCATTTTTTTCAGACGCATTGTAAGATATCTCTTCCATTAGCTTTTCCATCACCGTGTGTAAGCGTCGGGCACCAATGTTTTCGGTACGTTCATTTACTTTCCATGCGGCCTGAGCGATACGTTCTATACCTTCATCAGTAAATGACACACTTACGCCCTCAGTTTTAAGCAAGGCAACATATTGCTCAGTAAGTGATGCGTTTGGCTCAGTCAGAATACGTACGAAATCATGTGCAGTCAGTGCAGATAATTCAACACGAATTGGCAAACGACCTTGTAATTCTGGAATCAGGTCTGAGGGCTTGCACATTTGAAACGCACCAGAAGCAATAAATAAAATATGATCAGTTTTTACCGTACCATGCTTAGTTGACACCGTTGAACCTTCCACTAAAGGTAATAAATCACGTTGCACGCCTTCACGTGATACATCTCCGCCGCTGGTGGAACCTTCGCGCTTACAGATTTTGTCAATTTCATCAATAAACACAATGCCATTTTGTTCAAGTGAATCTATGGCCGTCTGTTTTAAGTCTTCTTGATTGATCAATTTGCCCGCTTCTTCGTCAGTTAACAATTTAAAAGCTTCTTTAACCTTGAGCTTTTTCTTTTTTTTCTGATTGCCAGATAGGTTCTGAAACATGCCTTGAAGTTGGTTGGTCATCTCTTCCATGCCCGGAGGTGCCATTATCTCCACGCCAACTTGGGGTGCAGCGACGTCAAGTTCTATTTCTTTGTCGTCTAGCAGCCCTTCGCGTAATTTTTTACGAAAGATTTGTCTAGTGCCCTTATCTTGTGGTGCAGGCTCATCACCAAATGCATTTTCTGGAGGCGGTAAAAGTGCGTCTAAAATACGTTCTTCCGCCGCTTCTTCAGCACGGTATTTCACTTTACTTTTGGCTTGTTCTTTTGTCATTTTGACGGCGATGTCTGCTAAATCACGGATGATAGTTTCGACTTCTTTGCCGACATAACCCACTTCAGTAAATTTTGTGGCTTCAACTTTGATAAAAGGGGCGTTGGCTAATTTTGCTAAACGACGAGCAATCTCGGTTTTACCTACACCTGTTGGGCCAATCATTAATATATTTTTAGGTGTAACTTCTTGACGCAGTTCCGGTTCAAGCTGCATCCTGCGCCACCGATTTCTAAGGGCAATAGACACTGCGCGTTTAGCATCTTGTTGACCAATAATATGACAGTCCAATTCATGAACTATTTCTCTTGGGGTCATCTCTGACATAAATTAAACCTTATAATTTGGGTAAACAACCT
>JBLIIL010000048.1:0-13192 GCA_047634755.1 Methylophilaceae bacterium | reverse complement strand
TAAAGGGTTGAATCAAGCTAGAATATTAGACAGCTAACTATTGTATATATCAATAATATTAGATAGATATGTTTTTATGACACACAGGTTGTGATTCCGGTTGTCGTGGGTTAGAGCCCCATCAGCCACCCATTTATTATACTAAATAGTAGAATCGGAACAAGAACTTACAAATCTCACGTGAACCTAGTCATAAAATCAGACAAGCACCCCCTAAATACTTTTATAGTACGCTGCTTCAAAATTAACTGAACTAACCCAGTCGTTTGTTGAACGTGAAACCACCTAAAATGACAGCTCTTCTGCATTGTAAACTTCATTCGCTTCCCGTTCAATAGAAGCCGTTGCATATACTGTTTGGTACGCTGAGGAATGCTCCTCATCTGTTTCGATTGCATCATCTGGTATTTGTAAATCTAAAGGTTGTAAGTTCGTCATTATGTTTTTTTGTTTTGTCAGGTATTTTATAATCCCATCTCTAAATCAAGTTCTAAATGTAGCTCTTCAGTTTGATAAAAAAGTAAATCATCCCAGTTTGTAATATCTCGTGTTGCTAATAAACGATCATAGATATTCATGTATTCAATATAAAGCTGATCTTCTTCATCTAGTAATAGTTCGTTTGCTGCTGCCATCACACACAATCCAATTCACTTTGTTGTGTTAAGTATTACTTCGGCATGAACGAAATAATCTTTAGATGAGGTACGTGAATTAACGTCTTATCCATTACTTTAGATGACATTACGAGATATGCAAAAATTACACAAGAAATTAAGCTGGCAGTGTAAGAACACTAAATTTTTTTGCAGGGGCGTATTTGAGTTATTTTTAACTTCATGATTTATGGGAGAGTTTAGCTGGCGTGCATTGTGGTATAAAACTTGCAACTCATAAAACGAACATAAATTATTCTAATGAGGAGTTCTTGTATGCAATTATTATCATTTTCTTTACGTGGGTTATCGTTAGCCCTTATCACCATTTAATTATTAACGGCGCAGTTTAGCCATGCGGCCGTTAAAAGCCCAATTAGCTTATAACAAACCATTGATGATAAGTTAGTAAAACCACGCTCATTAATTCGTATTAGTTAGAAATATGGAAAGTAAAGTGCGGTGATTGAAAAAGGCTTGCTTGAGACCGATACCCCAGATGCTGTTTGTTATCAGTGTAAAGATGAGCGGAAACGACAGAAAATTGTAAGGATGACCATTGCTGAAGGCCTTAAAAAGGATGGTGATGAATATAATGGAGGTAAAATTTTAGACCCTGAGGATGGCAAAATCTATAAATGCTAAATGACGCTGGGGATGAATTAGAAGTGTGGGGTAATATTGTTTTTTTTACTTGGGCGCTCACAAATTTAAAAGTGAATTGAGTAGTTTTCCCCCAGAATGCAATAAATCGCATTTAATGGTGATTTAAAACTTGGAATTTTTTTAAAATAACGGTATCATGCGCGGCTTGTTAGTGATTTGGGTGCTTAGCTCAGTTGGTAGAGCGTCGCCCTTACAAGGCGAATGTCAGCGGTTCGACCCCGTTAGCACCCACCATTTCAATAACGAGATAAATCATGATTGTTTTCGAACAATGATGTTTAGGAGCGGTAGTTCAGTTGGTTAGAATACCGGCCTGTCACGCCGGGGGTCGCGGGTTCGAGTCCCGTCCGCTCCGCCAGCATTAAAAAAGGGTTGTAGCCAACAAGCTATAACCCTTTTTCATATCTGCTCGATATAGATAGGCATTAAGGTCGCTATTGGTGGCGGCAACTTCTCCAATTAGTTGCTAGACTGCTTGTTCTGCTACCGAAGTTTCGACAAAGAAATAATGGTCATCAAAAGAGTGATTAAGTAGCTTAGCTTCTTGCTGCGCCAATACAAAACTTTCCGCTACAAACACTGCAGGGTTTTGTTCATATAATACTTGATAAATCGTCATGTCGTACTCCTTTAATGGTAAGTCGTTTAATACAGCCTTACATAATTATTGCAAGAAATGCACCAAAAGCTTAATGAAATTAATACCTTAAATTTTTATCATTTTTCTTACTTTCTTAGGCTTTACACCTAAAGCAAAGCTTTAATCGTTTTCGAAAAGTGACAGCATCCGTGCTTTATGCAATACACTTATTTTGTGATAAGTTAATGACAGACTGACAAAATATGATCGGTTTACAGGACCTAAACTTCAGGGATATTGTCACTTACCTCATCATTTTTTAGACGAAGTGCTCGTGTACTTAAATCGGATTGGAGTTTGTTTTGATCGTTGATTTGATCTAAGTCGAGAAAGTCCCCAAAGCGCTGATTCTCTTCTTTAAGTAATTGCTAAATACCCATGAAACATCTATTTTCTTATCATCTATTAATGATTTAATATTAAATCGGCCGCTATAGTGAAGACTTGATACGATATGGCTATTTAAAATAGCCTTGAGCCAGTAAATGTGGGGCATGAAAGATTGCGAATATGAAGCCAGAAGATTTACAAAAGCTAGTGACAATGGAAATGCCTTATGGGAAACATAAGGGCAGGGTATTGGCAGACCTGCCAGGTAATTATCTGAATTGGTTTGCCCGGGAAGGCTTTCCTAAGAGTGAGCTAGGGCGATTGTTACAGTTAATGCAAGAGATAGACCATAACAGCTTGTCTGATTTGCTGAAGCCGTTATGGTAGTAAAATACCCTATGGTGATTTAATGCACAGGTGGGTTGTTGACATCTAAACTGAGTGGCTTTTTCAACACAAATGATGGCAAAATAGTCGTGATTGCTGCATACACGAGTAAGCCGCCAAATAAGGTGTCACTAATGCCAAATTTTTCGTGCAAAATACTGGCAATCACCAGTGTGAAAATAAGTGTTGGCGCAAGGGCAACGGCAATATCAAGACTACTTTGTTTAGTATCTTTATTGACATAAATACGCTGTGTGGCAACGGCGCCGATTCTAAATGGCAGTAAAATAGCCGTAATCGCAAGACCTATCCAAAGAGACTCCCACTGTAATGCACCTTCAGGTACTTTCATGCCTCCATAAAAAAAGTAGAATGGTACAAAGAAGGACGCAAACAATTGTACCGCATGTAGATTATCATCAGAGGCTAGTGTCGGCATTCTTTTGTGTAATTGTCTTGCGGCTAAGCCGGTAAAGAACGCGCCAACAAGATAGTAAACACCGAGTTGTTTGGTGAGGTAGGCAGCAATAAGCCCAACCATGATGAGTAGTGAGAATTCAGAGCCTGGTGCGAATGGAATGACAATTCGACCTAAAAATATAAATAATAATGGTAAGGCAAAAGCAATTGCCAGTAGAACCGCTGAAGAAATACCTAAATCACTAGGAGAGTTAGATTTTAGGAACATAAAGAGTAGTAATAGCGCTAGCAGCTCGCCTGCAATGGCTTTGCTTTTGACCCAAAACTCTTCGTTCTCGTCGAGGTCAAGCCCGGATAGGGATTCAAGAATAAACCCTGTTGATGGCGTGAGTAGCGCTAAGGCGATTAAGCCAGAAATTTGTAGTGAAAAATCAAAGTAACTCATGCCTGCCCATGTGAAGCAAGCAATGGCTATACAGCGAATAAAAAGATGATTTAATAGCGGCCAAAAACCTTTTTTGAGTTCTTGTATATCAACCTCTAAGCCTGCAAATAGAAACAAGGATGAGATGCCCAGTGCGGCTAAAAAGCTTAGGGTGGTGTCGTGACTATAGTCGGCGATACCAAAAACCGTAATCATGCCCAAAGCAAAGCAGGTCAGTGGTGCAGGTATATTATATTTTTGTAAAGCTCTAGGAAAGACAAGCAAAATAAAAACAATGGATAAGTAGAGCACTTGGTCAGATATTGATGAGAATGAAAATTCGTTCATATGCGCTTATTAAAAATGATTTTCACTATTATTACACAAATTAAAAGTTAACAATATTTAGCAATTTTGAGGTGATTAAGCTAAAAGATTAGGTGAAATAATCAGAGAAATCTAATTTACAAATCACTCCAAATGCAACGACTCACATTCGCCAGTGTTACTAATACAATCCGCCATATATTCAGTCTTTCAGATGATAAATCAGAAGCCGATGAGATTGATACGGAAATTCACTCCAATGGTAGTTTGCGCGGAACTAATTTATGTGTGTTGATATTTGCGATTTTGATAGTTTCGGTCGGTTTAGATGTGAACTCGAGTGCAGTGGTGATTGGTGCAATGTTGATGTCACCATTGATGGGTTCAATTATGGGCCTCGGTTACGGCATTGGTGTTTATGATTTTCAATTGATACGCAAGTCGGTGATGAGTTTGCTATTGGCGACTTTAATCGCTTTCTTAGCGTCTACATTGTATTTCTTGATTAGCCCATTATCAGAGGCGCACTCTGAATTGCTGGCAAGGACATCACTAACCATATGGGATGTATTGATTGCTTTTTTGGAGGATTGGCAGGAATTATTACGGCAACCAGGAAAATTAAAACAAATGTGATTACTGGTGTCGCGATTGCAGCAGCATTAATGCCGCCACTTTGTATGGCTGGTTACGTCCTTGCGAATGGGCAGTGGCATTTCTTTTTCGAGTCCTTTTACCATTACATTATTAACTCTGTATTTATTGCTTTTGCAGCGTTTATTATTATTTCTGCAATGAAGTTGCCGCATAGCAATTATGTGGATGAAAAACAGAAAGTCGTGTCAAAAAATACTTATCTTTTCTCGTGATTGTAACCGTCGTTCCCAGTTTATATTTGGCTTTACATAGTAAAAGAAGAGGTCTTTGCGCAACAAGCTAAATCATTTGTGATCAAAGAGTTTAAATTTAATCAAACGTACTATACCAGTTTAGAGATTGATCCTAAATCTAAAAAAATTGAGTTCTCGTTAATCGGTAAGCCTATTTCAAAAAGCACGTTAGAAGCCATACAAAAAAAGTTAATCAAAAATGCTTTGGAAGCAACGTCATTAGTTGTTCATCAGGCGGAGAAGCAAAAGATTGATACACTTTCCTTAAAAACAAATATCGTGGCTGATCTGTATAAGGAAAGTCAGATTGCCGTTGATTCGAGAGGCAAACAAATTGTAAAATTAAATGAACAGTTGCATTCATATAAAACGACAGAGGAACTGATGGAAAGCGAGACGCCAGAGTTTCATATCTTGTTCCCTGAAATCAATAGCATTGTGATTCCTAATGGCATTAGTTCTACGTCTAGCTATGATGTGTACCATCAAAAAGTAACACTCCTATTAGTCGATGCAAAAAAGAGGCTATCCGCTCAGAATGCAGAACGCTTAACCACTTGGATGGGTAAGCGCTTAAAAAAAATCTAAGTTAATTTACGTGAGATCTTTATCCTACCAACGCTAATTTGCACCAAAGTGGTGCGAAGTAACATTTGCTTGTCTAGAATCATTCCACTCTACAAGTTGCATTTTTATAGTGAAAAGAAATACCCAACCAATTGTTTTTAATGAACATATTACAGTGATGATACGCGTTTCCATGACTAATTGACGGCATAATAACCAGCCAATGGCCTTGGCATGCCGATTGCTTAATCTACAGGTAAGAAATTATCTTCCCTGTATAGATTGGCCGTTAATATGATTCGATTTTTATTTACACTCTTGTATTCAAGTGTGATGTATTTAAGCATTGCAACTTCAGCGTGGGCGGTACCAACTGATGCATTATTGGCAGAAGCTGCGCAGCATGTCGTTAAAGTTCATGTGGCATTAAAAAATGGCAATAACGGTACGGGGTCTGGTGTCATGGTTGCAAAAAATCGCATTGTGACCAACTGCCATGTGGTTGCGAATGCTTTAAGTATTCATGTGACTGTTGAGGGCGTGCCTTACATCGGGAGTGCGATTACACCAGATTGGTATCACGACGTTTGTCTTGTGACAGTTAAAGGTTTAGATGCGCCAGTTACAACAATCGGTGCAAGTGAAAGTCTTGAGTATGAGCAAGAAGTGTTTACGGTTGGTTACCCTAATGTCTCATCAACACCTGTACGTACGTTTGGCCACGTTAAAGGGTTATTCCCATTAGATGATAGTGTGATTATTCGCTCCAGCAGCACGTTTGAACGTGGTGAAAGTGGCGGCGGCGTGTTTGATGATGCAGGGCACTTGGTCGGTATCATTACCTTAAAAAGCCCGGGTAAGAAAACCTACTATTACAATATGCCAGTTGAATGGGTGCAAGCACTACTAGACCAGCCTGAGCAAGCAATTACAACGCATGCTAAACCTGCATTCTGGGCAACTTCAGCAGATCAATGGCCGTATTTTATGCAAGTTGTGCAGCCATATTTAGCGGGTGATTTCCCATCATTAATGGCGGTGGCGACTCAATGGACGGAACAAGAACCCAATAATGCGGAAGCATGGTTTTATCTGGCAGTAGCAGAGTACGTAGCCCACGATGCAACGAATGCTGAAAAGCACATGAGAAAAGTCATCTCGCGCAATGCACTACACAGCCAAGCGATTTATTACCTAGGCTTAATCACGGCAAAGCACAGTTAACTTAGCGACGCGCTTCAGTTTGTTGGGTGTTCTATCAGGCCAAAGGTAACTAACACTAATTGAAAGCTAATGTTTGGTGTTTTACGAGTTGGTGCTGTGTGTATTGACTAGGCGTTTTAATTCTGGCAGACAAGAACCACATTCAGTGCCGCATTTAAGCTTCGCTTGTAGTGTGTGCAAGTCAGCACCCATTTAACACGTTTCAGTAATTTCATTTTCAGAAGCAACGTAACATTTGCAAATGACCTTTCCTCTAGATTTTTGTCCAGTCGGTGGTGTACTTAACGGAGCAAGTGCCCACTTACGTAGCTCGTCACTAAAATAAACATCTAGCATGACTTAATAAGCGAGTCTGCTGCTAAGGCTTCACAATCAACCGCACAGCAGTCACTTACCCATCTTCAGCTAGAATCCGTTTACTAACACTACGTTTAGCATCATCATAGTTCAGCATCGGCGCACCTTCTACCATGCCAAGCAAGCCATCCAGTTGTGCAATTACTTCTGCATTCGGCTGTTCAGTACGTGATTCGCGTAGGACAACTATGCTCTGCTCTCTGCCGTATAAGCCGCAGGTGGCATAGTCAAAGTACTTAAGTAGTGTGCGAATTTGACTGATTAAGCTAAAGTCATGGCATGTGCGCATGACCGTCATTTACCACGGCAGGTCGAGTTTCTCAACTCTCACTACCGTATGTTTGAGCTCTGGCTGTTTGGAGGTTTTGTCTACATCTACTGGCATCAGTGCATTCGCACCTAAACCATTCATAAATTGACGACCCCAATGTATTGGTAAGAACGTTTGCGCAGGTTTGACTTCATCATTGAACCTGCGTTTTATAAACAATCATGTAAATAAAGAGGGATTGTGAGCTTATATTCAAACTTAAATAGAAGCATAGTAAAGCCTGAAGTAAAATACAGTCCATTAGCATGAAACAACTATTACTTAATCCTACTGATGATGTTTTGATATTACCCGCGCGTTCCGATCGGGTATTTACGTTGCGTGTTAATCGCAACATTGTCATTACCTTACTTGTATCAGTGCTGCTCCATTTGTCTTTAATATGGATTTTTGCACCTAAAATGTTTTCTATGGGAGCACCAGTTGAAGATGCGCCGACATTACAAATCACACTGGGGCCACCACAAAAAGAAGAGACTACTCCAAGTGAAGCAGAGTTGCTAAGCACCAATGTGGTTGAGAAAACACCAAACAAACCAAAGCCTAAGCCAGTCAAGGCGCAACCATCCAAACAAAGAAAATCACCTGTAGCCGTAGCAAAAAGCTCAAGATTAACAGTGCCAAAAAAGAAGGAGCTTAATAAAGCCCAGCCACGACCCAAACCGAAAGAAACGTCTGCTGAGCCTTTGTCAGGTGAGGATATGCAGGCTTATGTAAAAAGACAGCAGCGCGCTAAGCTGGCGAAGCAAGGGCTTTCTGAACAAGATGTGGAAGCAGTGATTGCCAGCAGTAACCCACAAAGTGAGGGTGACAAGCGCGATGCGAAGATTAAAGCCAACCTAAGTCTAGGTGGCACCAATGGTATTTTTGAGATTAGGCGAAAAACTGCAAACAAAGCGCAATTTAGTTTCAAAGGCTGGAAGAGTAATATTAATACAGCACGTTTGGAAATTATCAATGTTTTAGCCGATGATGGCGAAGATATTAACTTGGCTATCGTTCGAAGCATGATCCGCATTATTCGCCGTGATTATGATGGCGACTTCAAATGGGAGTCACGTCGACTTGGCAACGTGCTGACGCTCTCTGCCAGAGTGGAAGATACAGCTGGACTAGAAACCTTTTTAATGCAGGAGTTTTTTAGCCCTGGTGGTCATTTTCGCTAGTATAGAACACCCTGCATGAGTTTATTTTGGGGCCTTTATTTAGGGCCTAAAAAATCACGTTTACCCAGCTCTACTCCATTGTGACGTAACAAACTATATGTGGTAGTCACGTGAAAATTCACGTTTGGTTGTACCCAACGCAATAAATAGTCTAGACCAACAAATTCTCTTTTTGAATCACGCACCATCATTTCAATATGGCGAGTTTCTGCACCTTCTAATTGCTCAGGTTTGATTTTATTTAAAAAAACAATAGTTTTTAAAAGTCGCTCTTCAAGTGCTTCAAATGTGGTTTCATCATCTACATACTTAGGCACTTCTAAACCAGCTAAACGTGCACCAGCGCCTTTGCTCATATCCGTTGCAATTTGCACTTGTTTACTGAGTGGGTACATGTCAGGTGACAATCGAGCGTTTAGCAATACTGACTGTTCGATATTGCGCGCCTCTGCAAAGCGCCGACCTTTTTTGATGATATGTGAACAGTTGTTTAAGGTTAGGGTGAGTGGTGGGATGCTGATGTCATACATGTTAACCATTTGGATACTCCTAAAAGATTGAGGCTTGTTTTAGTCAAATTTTCTTTGATGTAAAAAAGATGATTCTAGCTTATTTAATGCAGCTGCTGTAATTCAAGTTCGAGTAGCTTTGGTGCTCTTTTTGCAGTGATGCCCACTATACTTAAGGTCATAAGCCCACCAAATACGACTGAGGGAATCAAACCCATTAAGCGAGCCATCACACCAGATTCAAATGCACCAATTTCATTGGATGAGCCAATGAATATACCGTTGATAGCAGAGACTCGGCCGCGCATTTTATCTGGTGTTGCCAGTTGCATGATGGTTGATCTAAGGATAACGGAAACGCCATCAAATGCACCTGCGGCCATTAAAATAATGGCAGAAAGCCAGAAAGAAGTACTTAACGCAAAGGCGATAATACAAACACCAAAGCCAGCGACTGATGATAATAACCATCGACCAGCATGCAAGTTAATCGGATGTCTAGTAATCCATAAGCCTGTCAAAATCGCACCTAGTGCAGGCGTTGCACGCAGTATGCCCAGTCCTTCAGGCCCGACTTGATAGACGTCCTGTACAAAAGCGGGGAGCAAGGCAATGGCACCACCAAACAGCACGGCAAACATATCTAACATCTGCGCACTCAAGACGATTTGATTGCTCCATACAAAGCGCAAGCCTTCAGCAATGCTTTCAAATACGAGTGTTTTTTCTTTTGCTGGTGGCTCTTTGATTGTTAGCCGTAAAATCGCGAAAGCAGCACCTGTACATAAGAGGCTAGCTAGAGCATAAGCGGCTGTTTTGCTCGCAAAGCCAACTAAGAGACCGCCAATCGCGGGACCAACAACGGAGCCTACTTGAAAGCAGGAGTTACCAATGCTGGCACCACGAGCAAATGTCGCACGTGGCACGATAATGGCGAATAAGGTATTGTAGCTGGGAGAAATAAACGCGCGTGCAAACCCTGTTAGTGTGATGGCCGCATAAATCCAAAGCACTGTATTACCCACGACCATACCCATGGCGATCGCGGTGAGAGCCAAAGCACCAAGGCATAAAACAGCAGAAGACAAGATGGCAAAAAATCGTCTTGAGCAATAGTGATCGACAGCGTGGCCCGCAAATAATGCACTAGAGAAATAGGGAATCACTTCAGCCAAGCCGATTAAACCCAATGCAAGTGAGTCATGCGTTAATTCATAGATATGCCAACCTGACACTACCGCCATGATTTGATAGGCCAATAGCATTTGGACGCGGAAGGCCAATAGCTTGGAGAATGCAAATTTTTGACTAGTAAATAGCTGGTTAATGGATAGGTGCATGCGCGCATTATAGGTTTAAATGGTACAAACCTAAACCACACTTAAAACTGTCACTATTTATGTTTGTGTACAATAGACATCGTTAGCACAGTGAATAAGGTAGTAAGTGTGTGAGAACACATGGATGAGCCGTCGTTGACCTAGTGTGACTCTGCCGATATAGATTAGGCGTGCTAACCCTTCTGGCCATTGAACTGGATGATATTGCGATTTTTTAACTACAGTGTTGTCTTGGGATTAGTGGTGCTCATTGGCATCTTTGTTTTAAAGCAAGATGAAAAACCTCAATCCATTAAGGTTTATGTGACTGTTGACTGGGAAGGTCGGTCTTTAGATGATGAAGACATTGAGGCTATGCAATCTTTTCGACAGCAGTTTCCATACATTCCCATGTTACAGCTACTCAATCCAGCTTATTTTATACGTAATCATGCTTACCCAGCACGTTTAACGCAGACGGTTCAGTCGACCTTTCTCCCTATAGATACACAGGGTTTGCATGTGCATGCATGGAAGTCGCTAACGGAATATTGCGGTTTGGCGTATCAATATAGTCATTCATTTGCTGACTTGGATGAAAACTGTCAAACAGGTGATTGTGGTTATACCGTCAGTTTGGAATTTGCATATACAGAACAAGCGTTAACTAAACTTATTGCTTGCAGTAATCAAATTTTAATCGATAACGGATTTAACAAGTCGGTCCATTTTCGTGCGGGTGGTTGGCAGCTAGGTCCTAAATTAATTGCAGCATTGGAAGCGAATGATTTTACTTGGGACAGCTCTAAAATTGATGCTGACTTGTTAACCACCCGATGGCGTGAAGACAGTGGTATGGTGACGATGCTGCGCCAGCTACACCCAAACAGCCAACCGTTAGACCAGCCTTACTTGCTGGGAAAAAAGCTAATGGAAGTCCCCAATAATGCAGCATTGGCAGATTACACTAGTACTAAGAAAATAGTGACTTTGTTTAAAGGGTTGATTGCCGAAAATAAACAAGTGATGGTGCTCGGTTTTCATCAAGAGACCGCGGCAGATTTTTTAGCCAATTTAGAAAAAGCCATTCCAGAAATGGAAGCCATTGCTGTGGCTGAAAATATTCGATTAGTATGGGTTGGCCAATGACAGCCGACTTAACTTTTTGTAAAGCAGGTAAAATGTGACTTTGTTTTTGGGTTGTTACGCTCATGCAAGTTGATTTATCACAGGCCATTACTTTAATTAAGCGTGGCGAAGTAGTGGCTATCCCGACCGAGACGGTTTATGGGCTGGCTGCGGATGCACGTAATGAAAGTGCGCTGAAACAAATCTATGCCATTAAAAAGCGGCCTGCGAATAACCCGTTAATTGTCCATTTGGCGAGTAGTGAGCAGGTGTTGGACTGGGCGACAGTCTTTCCAACATTAGCACAAAAGTTAGCCGCTGCATTCTGGCCGGGACCATTTACTATCGTATTGCCAGCAAAAGAGTCGGTTTCCAGTATTGTGCGAGCAGGCGAGCCGACGGTTGCTTTACGAGTGCCAGCACACCAAATCGCACAACAAGTGTTGCAACAAACAGGCCTGGGATTGGCTGCACCATCTGCCAATAAATACACAGAACTCAGCCCGACGACGGGGCAACATGTGGCTAACGGCCTAGGAAATTCAGTGCCTGTATTAGATGGCGGAGCGTGCCAGGTGGGCATAGAGTCGACTATTGTTGCCATTGATGGTGACCAATGGCGATTGTTACGTCTGGGGATGATCTCTGAAGTGCAGGTCGCTTCAGTGGTTGGCGTTCAGTCTAAACTACTAACCTTACAAGACGATAAATCTTTACCTAAAGCACCAGGCCAGCATTTGCTGCATTACTCACCGAAAACACCTGTGGAACTGTTTACGTCGAGAGCAGCCTTATTGCATAGGGCAGAAAATGCAGATTGTGCCGCTTTGTTATTAGGTGAAGGAAAGATTGCCAGCTGCAAGACGTTTAATTTGCCTAATGAGCCAGTTGGTTTTGCGGTACAGTTATATAACACTTTGCACCAGATGGATGCACTAGCAGTGACTACATTGCTGATAGAAGCGCCACCTAAGCAGCTAGAATGGTTGGCGATTCATGATCGATTAACGCGCGCATCACATAAACTTAACTAAAAACTACTTGTCATCAACGACAAAAGCGAGTAATTTTAATAGTATCCGGTAGTGATATTTGGAGTTCGTTATGGATAATAAATATGGTTTAGGTGGTGCCAAAGTAGCAAAGGTTAAGCATGATGAAAATCATGAAGATGTTGTGGTACACCCCACGGAATGCAAGTTCTGTGGCAGTAATGAGTTGTCATTAAGCCCGACAATGCAGGACCACCTCTGCAGCGCATGTGGTGAATGGCAGAATGATGTGCCACAAGGCTACTCTACAGGCCGTAGTAGCGATTATTAAAAACTGTCATTGCAGGCTAATGTGATTTTTTCGGCGCATCCAAGCCCTGCTGTAGCAGCGGGGTGTTCAGGGTGTAATGATAAAGCATGCTCAAAATGCTGTTTGGCCTTGTTTAAATTCCCTTTTTTTTCTTCAGCAATGCCAGCGTAATAATAGGCTTCGGCAGACTTCGGCTCTGCTTGCATCCATAACTCTGCAATACGATTTAGCTCACTCCATTTTTCATTTTTAAATGGCTGTACGACGCGCATGAAAAAAGGGCGCTTCTCTTCTGGAGCATCCCAAAATGGTAAAATATCAGTTTTCATTGATGTGATGTCAGGTTGTTTTAATAACGCTTTAATCCACTTCGCTGGGACGTTGTAATAATAAGCTTGTTTGCCAGGGCTTTTAAAAGTGCTAATAGCCAGCAATTTCCCATCAACATCAAAGACAGGGCTACCGCTAGCACCCATCACAAAAGATGCACTTGTTCTAATAATGGCGCTGTCATCATGTGGGTACAGCGCTTTGATTTTACCTTCTGTG
>JBLIIL010000047.1:0-13648 GCA_047634755.1 Methylophilaceae bacterium | reverse complement strand
TGCTTATCGTGAGTCTGAACAAGCCATGATTCAAATACATCCACTATGGTCAACAATCGGTTTTGTCATCGCAGTATTTGGTGGCACACTTGCTTGTATTCTTTTACTGCTCAAAAAATCTATAGCCTTTTACCTATTTGTTGCTTCATTCATCGGCGTTGTCATTACAACCCTACATGCCCTGACCTTAGGTGTTCAGTTCGAGATGGGTGAACTCATTGAGATTATTTTAATGTCTCTAGTCGTTGCACTTTTCCTGATTTGGTATAACCAATATTGCAAATAAAGGGCTGGCTTAACTAATCCACACCAGCAATGGGCAGGAACACAATACACTTTGCTTGCTGAGGCCCTAGATTGTTTGGAATCAATGTAAATAAATTCAGAATCTTAAAGGTTGTTATTCAACTATCAGCCTTTGACTCTCTTTTTAAGCCGTAAGTCTTAAGGAGTATGTTTATGACTGTTTATATTGTTGCTGACTTTGAAGTGACTGATGACGCTTGGGTGCTTGAATATGCCGAGAAAGTGCATGATATTGTGCATAAGCACGGCGGGAAATATTTATCTCGTAGTGGCAACATTGAAGTGTTAGAAGGCGAGCCATATCCGAATACACTAATTTCCATATTATCATTCCCAGATACTGCATCGGCGAAGGCTTTCGCAAACGATCCTGAATATGCGCCATTTGGAAAGTCCAGAAAAGATGGCTCAAATAGTCGTTTTCAATTAATTGATGTTACGGATATTGCTGGTACGATTCCTTACCTAGGTAAAGATTAAGCACAACTCTCGTAGGAAGCAATAACTAACAAGGCATTGCGCCGTATGTAACACCACACTCATGATTAACTAGTGGTTAATCCGCTAATCCCAGCCCCTCCAACGATTCCCGCAGATTGTCTGCTACAACTTGATAGCCCGCTGTATTCGGATTTACATAGTCTGCTTTTAACTCGCCGATTTAAAGTATAGGACAAACATTTCGGCAACTAATGTAGTTTGTGTTTCTTTTGCCAGCTTTGCATAAAGCGGATGGTAACCTAGGTCACCGAATGCAGCTTTAGCTGTTTGATAGTCGGGAGTATCGACAAGTACCGTTGGAATACGCTTGAATAATGGCGCGTATGTTGGCTTCTGTTTCGCTAAGGGCAATTTTGCGTAGAAAATCTACGCCGCCTAGCTCAATCATGAGTAAAGCAGGCTGATGTTCATCTAATAAGCCTGGCAAGCCCGCCAAGCCTTGCGCACTAGTGTTGCCACGGATGCCTGCGTTGACAACGTCCCACCCTGAGTGCCGTGCTAGTAATGAGGGGTAGTCTTGCCCTTCAGCGGCACCTGTGCCATAGCTTAAACTATCGCCTAGTATGATGACAGTTGCGCCCGCTGGGATAGCCGCTAGCTTGGGAGCGCTACTGCAAGCAACCAATACTAGCGTGATGCACAGCCATGTTAAGGCTTTGATGCACTTGAATAGATTGTTTCGCATATTAACTTTTTCTAACTAGTTAATGATAAAAGGCAGCCTAGGCCGCCTTTTATTACGCTTCGTGCGACTGCAAAATCCGTTCTGCTATCATTTGAAAGCGAGGTGATACAAAGACTTTATCTTTGCTTGCCTGTATCAGCCACCACTAATTTGAGTTAGGTAGTCTTAATACTTAGTCTTGATCCCAACTGTCTTCCCACATACAGTGTTTCACTTTTTGACGGTTAGCAATTAATTCGTCAATGCTAGGCTCGTCATTCAAAGCGCGTTTAATCGCCAGCTTAGTCGCCTCGTAGTTATTCTTGTACATGTCTTTTTTGTCTAAGTTAGGATCTGTAGCCGCTTCTGGGTCAATCCATACCAAGCTGATAATGCAAAGGTCATTCACTTGATCTTTAGGGATAATGCCTTCAATCACACAATCTAAAATCGCATCTGCTGTTGCTGCTTGAACCAAGCCACCGAACAAATCAATATTAGCTGAATCTTTTAAAGTTACTTTTGGCACTGTCATGCATACTGGACGCACCATTTGGTTTAAGTCACGTACAGCAAACATCGCTGTGTGGCCTTTTGTTTGTTGCATTAAATTGGCGAACGCTTGGCCGACTGGACCATCGACTGCGCCGATGAGAATTTCTGGCATCGCTGCTGAGGTATCTTTACCTTCTGTATATAGCGTTGCTTCGCCTGCTTTTAAAATAATTTTTGACATACATACCCTTAATAATTGAACTTGAAATCGACTTAAAATCTATGGATGATTATACAATTTTAATGCGATGATTTAAAACTTTAGCAGCATATCTACATGGGGAATATTGGCATCTAAGTAAACATCACTCACAATAACAAAACCTGCTTGCTCGTAAAATGATGTGGCATGTGTTTGCGCCGAAAGGGTCGCTTCTTTTAGCTGTTGTTGTTTACATAGCTTTATAGCGGTATTTAATAATGCCTTGCCGATACCACTCCCACGCTTTTCTTGCAGCACCGCCATGCGGCCTATGCTGCCATTGCTCAAAATACGGGCACAACCTATGGTCGCGCCTGATTGATTGAAAGCCAACAAATGCCATGCATCCCTATCATGCGCATCCCACTCTAAAGCGACTGGCACTTGCTGCTCAAGAATAAAGACTTGCTCTCGAATCAGCCTTAACTGTGCTTCATGTGTAGCCCAAGTGACTTGTTTAATATAAAATTCTTGCATCGATTTTGACAACCTCATTTGTAAAACTTGCAGTTCATTGTGCTTTTAGGCATTATGCATACATAATTTTAAACTGTGAATTTAAGGAAGAAATGATGCAAAAGTATCAAACAGCAGCAGCACGTATTTTATTGGCATTGGTTTTTTTAGGCACTGTCATCGTATTAATTTTAAATATCATGAACACACCAGGCGGCTATTTGCAATATCAAATGACGCTGGGGAAACTTGGCTTACTACCTCCGGTGTTTGCCCCGCTGATTATACTGATTAAATTTATTTGCGGTTTAGCATTATTTGTTGGCTTTAAAACCAAAGTAAACGCTTATGTATTGGCTGTATTTGCAATTTTTAATGCTGTAGTTATAGGCACCAGCGTATCACCCAATGCAATAGAAGTATTCTTTACCTATTTTGGTTTAGCAGGCGGCTTATTATTATTAGCTCAACATCCTCAAATGGCTTATAGCTTGGATAACCGTAAGAAATAGACAGAAGTACAAACTGTGCATCAATAAAAAAGCGGCCTTAGCCGCTTTTTTTATTCCCACTCTAAAGCGGGATAAAGGATATTCACATTTCGTCGATTAGCGACATTAAACATTACCCACTTATCTTTTTCACTTGTTGCAGCGTTGTCCATTGTTGCCACTAAGCCAGTATCGTTTTCGATACCTGCACGAATATCTTTTAGTAATAACGTTAAGTAACGTAATTCATTATCAATCGCTTGTTTCCACTCAGTGGTTTGTGGGCCATGGCCTGGTACGACTTGCTTCACACCATCAACCGTCTTGAGTGTTTCTAGCGTAGAAATTAAGCCTTTAATATCACCTTCAAGCACGGGTGTACGCTCGATAAATAGTAAGTCGCCTGTAAATAAGGTTTGTGTTTGACTATCAATCACGGTGACATCAGTATTGGTATGCGCAACAGGATGAGCGGTTAATGTTAATATCCTATCGCCCAAATCTAGTGCTAAAGTGTCTTTTACCGCTAAAGTAGGAATAACAATATCACTGCCTTTAGCATCCTTACCTAGAAATTTTTCATTGAGTTTGGCATAACCTTCTTCACGTAATTGCATCGCTTCTGCCAATTTCTCATGCCCAACAAAAGTTGGTTTATCCGCAACAAAAGCCGCATTACCAAAAATATGATCAGGATGCACATGGGTATTCACTACATACAAAATAGGTAATTGGGTAATCTCTGCAATCGCTGCTCGAAACTGCTTGCCAACTTTCAAGCTTCCTGTGGTATCAATAACAGCAACACCTTTGGTCCCAACGACGATACTGACATTACAAATATCGCCTTGATAGCCAGTATCAATATCTAGGTGTTCTCCATGATGCACATAAATCCCACCACCAATATCTGCTAAGAAGCCTGAAGCTTCACTTGTTGGCCCGCTTTCTGCACAACCAGTCATCACTAATAGCATCATGGTTTGTATTAAAATCCGCATATCTCGTTTCTTCCCATTTTAACAGTTAAAATGTTAATTCTTATTGAACAATAAAATAGTGACAATTGTCACACAAAATAAAAGTTTAAGTAGCACTATATTTGAGGAGAGATGAATGAACGATCGCTATACTAAAACCGCAATCTTATTGCACTGGCTTATTGCCTTAGGGATTTTTACCATGTTTGGCCTTGGTTGGTTCATGAGTGAGCTACCAAAAGAAGCACCAGCACAATTTTCTTACGATTTATTTAATATAGGTGTTTACTCTTGGGATTTATCAAAAGAAGCTACTCCTAGAGCTTTCTATTTTAATTTGCATAAATCAATCGGCGTGACTGTGCTCGTATTTATTCTGCTTCGTGTGCTTTGGCGTATTGGTCACAAACCCCCTGAGTTACCTGATGGTATTAAAGCATGGGAAAGTAAGCTATCTAAGGCTACGCATCATTTTCTATATTTATTAATGTTTGCCCTGCCGTTAAGCGGCTTAGTGATGGCAGTATCAAGTAAATATGGTGTGAAATGGTTTGGGATGAAATTAATCCCTGGTATTGATAGTGAAAAATTGCGTGATGTTTTTCATGAAGTGCATGAAGTTGTTGGAATTATTTTAATCTTAATTGTTGCCCTACATATTGTCGGTGCACTTAAGCATAAGATTATCGATAAAAATGACATCATGAAACGTATGCTGCCATAATTGACTGTCTTATATTAAAGATTTCAACAAAAAAATCTCCGAAAGGAGCTTTTTTATTATCTAACGAACGACAACCACATAAGGTAGCTGTTCTTGCCTAGTAACGTCTTTTACGCGGCGTAAAGTTATTACTACCCGGTTCGATATGTCTAAACGTAATACGTCCATTATTAATATCGTATGGCGATAATTCTAAAGTGACATTGTCACCCGCCAAAATACGAATATGGTTCTTTTTCATTTTACCGCCTGCATAGGCGATTAATTTGTGATCATTTTCTAATGTCACACGATATCGAGAATCTGGCAACACTTCAGTTACCACCCCATTCATTTCAATTAACTCTTCTTTAGCCAACTATTTACTCCAAAATTTTAAAATTTTACATACTTAATAGCGCACGAAGTATATGCTGAGATGACCTATTTAGCAACAAAAACACCCGTAAATGTATTTTTTTTGTGCTTTTATTGCAAAAAAGTGGCTTTAGCCCTTGTTTTTATGTTCAAGAGCGTGTAAAAAGCGTACTAAGGTGTTGGATTTTTCAATTTTAAGTCAGCTAGGCATATGATTTTAAAACCCAAGTTTTCAGGGTGCCTCCCTATTTAAAGTATGAAAGATATAAAACATGGCTACAGGTACAGTAAAATGGTTTAACGACTCAAAAGGTTTTGGGTTCATTACTCCAGACGAAGGTGGTGACGATTTATTCGCTCACTTTTCAGCAATCGTTGATAGCGGTTATAAAAGTTTGAAAGAAAACGAAAAAGTAACATTTGACGTGACTGACGGACCTAAAGGTAAACAAGCTTCTAATATTCAGAAAGCTTAAGTTACATAAAACCTGAGGTGTAACACACCTCGATTAAAATGGCTCTTTTTAATAAAGAGCCATTTTTTTGTCTGCTATTTATTGAATGTTCGTTATTGCTGGTGATACTGAACACTGTGTTTACGAACAGTCTTAAGAAAAGCAGCGGCATTTTCAGGATCCGTCCACTGCGTAATACCATGGCCTAAATTAAACACATGGCCATTACCTTGTCCGTAGCTCGCTAGAACACTGGCCACCTCCTTATCAATCGCCTCTGGCGTTGATAACAGTATGGCAGGGTCTAAATTACCTTGTAATGCCATGGTATCGCCCACACGTGCACGTGCTTGGCCAATATCAATTGTCCAATCTAAACCTAAAGCATCGGCGCCAGACTCTGCTTGTGCTTCAAGCCATAGGCCGCCACCTTTAGTAAACATCACACATGGCACTTTTCGGTCATCGGCTGTTTTAGTTAAACCAGCAATGATTTTTTTCATATAGTTGAGCGAGAACTCAATATAGGCGTTATGTGAAAGCGCACCACCCCATGAATCAAAAATCATCACAGTTTGTGCTCCCGCTTCAATTTGCGCATTCAAGTACTGAATGACCGTTTTTGCGGTTGTTTCTAAAATATGGTGGAGTAAATCAGGACGCGCGTACGCCATTTTTTTAATCGTTAAAAAGTCAGTGCCGCCTTTACCTTCGACCATATAAGTTGCTAGCGTCCAAGGACTGCCTGAAAAGCCAATCAAAGGGACACGGCCATTTAATGCCGAACGGATACTAGAAACAGCGTTAAATACATACTGCAGATCAGCCATATCAGGCACAGTTAATTTTTTAATGTCATCTTCTTGCTGTAAAGTGCGTGCAAACCTTGGCCCTTCACCAGCCTCAAAGGTCAAACCTAAACCCATGGCATCAGGAATGGTTAAAATATCAGAAAAGAGAATCGCCGCATCCAATAAAGGGTAACGATCTAACGGCTGTAATGTCACATCTGTTGCAAACTGCGCATTGCGGCACAAGTCCATAAAGCTACCAGCATCTTTTCGTGTTTCTTTATACTCAGACAAATAACGCCCTGCTTGGCGCATCATCCATACCGGTGTGTAATCGGTGGGCTCGCGCATTAATGCTTTTAAGAAAGTATCATTCTGAAGTGTTTGCATGTAACTTACTCTTTTCCAAAAAAATTGGGGATACAAGCTTGTATCCCCCATGATTGCCTAAACGTTAGCTTGCTATTCCTTATCGTGGCAGCACTGATGAGCCCATCAAGTATTCATCAACCGCTTTCGCACATTGACGGCCTTCACGTATCGCCCAAACAACTAGTGACTGCCCACGGCGCATATCACCTGCTGCAAACACTTTATCTTTGCTAGTTTTATAGCAGCCTTTGCCGTCCGTTGTTGCTTGCGCATTGCCACGACCATCTTTTTCCACACCAAAAGCATCAAGCACTTTTTGCAATGGAGAAACAAAGCCCATCGCTAAAAACACTAAATCTGCTTTAATCGTAAACTCAGATCCTGGGACTTCCTTCATATTGCGGCCTTCCCATTCTAAGCGAACCGCTTTTAAGCCAGTCACTTTCCCATTTTCACCGATTAATTCTTTTGTACCAACAGACCAATCTCGATCTGCACCTTCTTCATGCGAACTTGATGTACGCATTTTCAATGGCCAATTTGGCCAAGTGAGTGCTTGATTTTCTTGCTCTGGTGGTTGTGGCATTAATTCAAATTGCGTTATGTTAGCAGCACCATGACGGTTAGAAGTACCAACACAATCAGAACCTGTGTCACCACCACCAATCACCACCACATGTTTATCCGTCGCTCTAATTTGATCTGGAATACCATCGCCAGCAACCACTTTGTTATTACCTCTCAAGAAGTCCATCGCAAAGTGCACACCATCTAAATCACTGCCTGGCACAGGTAAATCACGTGGATGCTCTGATCCTCCAGCCAACACTACCGCATCATAATCTTTTAATACATCATCTGCGTTGACATTATCCCCAACGTATTGATTTGTCTTGAATGTGACGCCTTCTGCTTCCATCTGCGCCATACGGCGGTCAATGTTCGATTTTTCTAACTTAAAGTCAGGGATGCCGTAGCGCAACAAACCACCAATACGGTCATTTTTTTCTAGTACAGTCACAGCGTGACCTGCACGTACTAACTGTTGCGCCGTGGCTAAACCAGCAGGACCAGAACCAACAACTGCCACTGTTTTACCTGTTTTAGTTGAGTTAATTTGTGGTGTTACCCAATCATTTTCCCAAGCTTTATCGATAATCGCATGCTCAATTGATTTAATACCAACGGCATCATCATTGATGTTGAGCGTACAAGCCGCTTCACATGGTGCAGGACAAATACGTCCCGTAAACTCTGGGAAGTTATTCGTTGAGTGCAATACTTCAATCGCTTGCTTCCAGTCTTGATCGTACACCAAGTCATTAAAGTCAGGAATGATATTGTTCACTGGGCAACCTGATATACAAAACGGGATGCCACAATCCATACAACGCGCGCCCTGCGTTTTTGCATCATCATCGCTAAGATGTAAAACAAACTCTTTGTAATTTTGAACGCGCTCTTTAACTGGAAGGTAACCTTCTGATAGTCGTTCGAACTCTTTAAACCCTGTCACTTTACCCATTATGCGGCTTCCTTACTTGCTACGGCAGCTAACTCTGTTAGTGCCCGTTTATATTCAATTGGCATCACTTTCACAAACTTGGCTCTTTCATTATCCCAATTAGCTAGAATCGCTTTAGCACGCACACTGCCTGTTAAATCTGCCTGATTTTGGATTAATCCTTTTAAAAGTACCTCATCTGGCTGACCTAAATGCTGCACATTGCCTACGGCTGCATCCGCTGGCTCAACTGTTTCCAATGCCACCATACTCATATTGCAACGTTTAGCAAACTCACCATCTAAATCGTAGATGTAAGCCACACCACCACTCATACCCGCTGCGAAGTTTTGGCCAGTAATACCTAATACAACCACTGTACCACCTGTCATATATTCACAACCATGGTTACCAACACCTTCAACAACTGTTGAAGCACCTGAGTTACGCACACAGAAGCGCTCACCAGCAACACCACCGAAGTAAGTCTCACCTTGTGTTGCGCCGTACATTACGGTGTTACCCACAATAATGTTTTCATGTGAAATGCCCCTGAATACTTCAGGTGTTTTAATAATAATACGGCCACCACTTAAGCCTTTGCCCACATAGTCGTTACCTTCACCTGTTAAGTTGAACGTAATGCCTTTGGCTAAGAATGCGGCAAAACTTTGGCCTGATGTACCCGTGAAATTCACTTGAATCGTGTCATCTGGCAGTCCAGCATTGCCATATTTGCTCGCAATTTGATTTGATAGCATGGTACCAACGGTACGGTTGGTATTTGAAATTGGTGTATCAATAATAACTTTCTCACCCCTCTCAATCGCTGATTTTGCTTTTTCAATTAAAGCATTATCTAATGCATTCATTAATCCATGATCTTGACCTTCTACGTTATAACGCGCCACACTAGCTGGCATATCAGGCAAGTGGAATATTTTACTAAAGTCTAAACCGTTAATTTTCCAGTGGTCAATACCTGCTTGCATATCAAGCAAGTCTGCACGGCCAATTAAGTCATCAAACTTAGCAATACCGATGCTTGCCATTAATTCACGGATCTCTTCAGCTACAAAGAAAAAATAATTTACAACATGCTCTGGCTTGCCAGTAAATTTCTTACGTAGCTCTGGATCTTGTGTTGCAACACCCACTGGGCAAGTATTCAAATGACACTTACGCATCATGATACAACCTTCAACCACGAGTGGTGCCGTTGCAAAGCCGAACTCATCAGCACCTAACAAGGCACCGATCACAACATCACGACCTGTTTTCATTTGACCATCGGCTTGCACAATCACACGACCACGTAATTGGTTTAATACCAATGTCTGCTGTGTTTCGGCTAGGCCAAGCTCCCAAGGCGTACCGGCATGCTTCATCGAAGTCAGTGGTGATGCTCCTGTACCGCCATCATGACCAGCGACTACGATGTGATCTGATTTTGCTTTTGCAACACCAGCGGCCACTGTGCCAATACCAGTTTCAGAAACTAACTTAGTTGAAATAGAAGCTTTAGGATTCGAATTTTTCAAATCATGAATTAGCTGTGCTAAATCCTCGATTGAATAAATGTCATGATGTGGTGGAGGTGAAATCAAACCAACACCTGGCACACTGAAACGTAAGGTCGCAATGTACTGACTGACTTTATGACCTGGTAACTGGCCACCTTCGCCCGGTTTAGCACCTTGCGCCATTTTAATTTGAATTTGATCCGCGTTCGCCAAGTATTCAGCCGTCACGCCAAAGCGACCACTGGCTACCTGCTTAATGCTAGAACGCATTGAATCGCCTGCTTTTAATTTAACATCAGCTTCGATGAATTCTTTGCCGAATACTTCTGACATCGTGGTGTTTGTTGTAATCGGGATAAAGCGTTTCTTATCTTCGCCGCCTTCACCAGTATTGGATTTACCACCAATACGGTTCATGGCAACGGCTAATGTCGCATGTGCTTCTGTCGAGATCGAACCCATTGACATCGCACCTGTTGCAAAGCGTTTCACAATCTCTTTAACTGACTCAACTTGCTCCAATGGAATCGCTGTACCTGCAGGTTTAATCTCAAACAATCCACGCAATGTCATGTGACGGCGTGTTTGGTCATTGATTAATTTTGCATACTCTTTATAAGTCTCGTACTTATTAGTACGCGTTGCATTTTGCAGCTTAGCAATTGAATCTGGCGTCCACATATGCTCTTCGCCACGCACACGGTAAGCATATTCACCACCAGCATCTAATGCATTACTCAACACAGGATCATTACTAAAAGCAGCCTGATGTAAACGAAGCGCTTCTTCAGCCACTTGATCCAAACCAATACCTTCAATTTGTGTCGTTGTACCTTTAAAATAAGTATCAACAAAATGTGAGTTCAAGCCAATGGCTTCGAAAATATGGGCACCACAGTATGACTGATAAGTAGAAATGCCCATTTTAGACATCACCTTATACAAGCCTTTACCAACGGCTTTAATGAATTTCTCACTTGCCTCTTTTGAGTTTTCAGCAATATCCGCGATGGTTTTGTACGTTAACCATGGGAACACTGCTTCTGCACCGTAACCTGCCAACAAGGCAAAGTGATGCACTTCACGCGCTGAACCAGTTGAAACAACCAAGCCCGTTTGCGTACGCAAGCCTGCTTCAACCAAATGCATATGAACCGCTGAAGTGGCTAGCAAAGCAGGAATCGCAATCATGCTGCTACCCATATTCATGTCATTTAATATAATAATATTAAAACCATCAGCAACGGATTGCTCAGCTTTTGCACATAAGTCGGCTAAAGCACCTGACATACCGCTAATGCCATCTGCAGCGGTGTAACACATATCCAATGAAGCCGAGTTGTAATCACCCTTAGTGATTGACTTGATATTCATGATTTTGGCAAAGCCCTCTTCGCTTAGGACAGGCTGGCTGCCTTCCAAACGTGATCCTGGCGTCGTTTCATGCATTTCAAGCAAGTTCGGCTTAGGCCCAACAAAAGTCACTAACGACATGACCATTTCTTCGCGAATTGGATCAATTGGTGGATTAGTCACTTGCGCGAACAACTGCTTAAAATAGTTATATAGGACCTTAGGTTTGTTCGACAATACTGGTAGCGCAGCGTCATTACCCATAGAGCCTGACGCTTCAGCACCCTTCTTAAACATTGGCTCTAACAAGAACTTAATGTCTTCTTGCGTCATACCAAATGCTTGCTGTGTATCTAACAAGCTCTCTTTTAATTCGTAGCTGGCTTCAACTGTTGGCAAGCTAGCAATGTGATAGCGCGTTTCATCAATCCACTGGCGATAAGGCTTAGCAGTAGTTAATGTGCTTTTCACTTCTTCATCGTCAATAATGCGGCCTTGCTCCATGTCGATCATCAACATTTTGCCTGGCTGTAAGCGCCATTTTTTCACGATTTTTTCTTCTGGGAATGTCAGCACACCCATTTCAGAAGCCATCATCACGATATCATCATCAGTGACTAAGTAACGTGCTGGACGCAAACCGTTGCGGTCAAGCGTTGCACCAATGGTTTTACCATCGGTAAAGGCAACCGCTGCCGGACCATCCCAAGGCTCCATGATTGCTGCATGATACTCATAAAACGCACGCCTATCATCATCCATAATGGCTTTTTCATTCCATGCTTCTGGAATCATCATCATCATGGCATGCGGCACACTATAACCACCGGCAACTAACAGCTCTAAGCAGTTGTCGAAACAAGCAGAATCTGAACGGCCGGCGACAATTAGCGGCCACACTTTCTCTAAGTCCTCACCTAATAACTCTGAATTCATCGCTGCATGACGCGCTGTCATCCAGTTCACATTACCTTGTACCGTATTGATTTCACCGTTGTGTGCAATCATTCGGAATGGATGTGCCAAATGCCATGATGGGAAAGTGTTTGTAGAGAAACGTTGATGCACTAAAGCGAGTGCTGAGACTACGCGTTCATCAACTAAATCTTTGTAATACACACCCACTTCATTGGCTAGCAACATGCCTTTATAAACAATCGTACGAGACGATAGTGAGGGCACATAGAAGTAAGCATTATCTTGAATATCCAAATGACGTACCGTATGTTCAATACGTTTACGCATCACAAAACATTTACGCTCAAAAGCATCTTGATCATCAAACGTGCTACCAATAATCACCTGACGCATCATTGGCTCTACGTCGCACGCTGCTTCAGCAATATTGCCGTTATCAACTGGCACATCACGCCAGCCTAATAGTGTTTGGCCTTCTTCTTGAATGATATTTTCAATGACACCTTCACACTCCGCTCGATTACTAGAAGCCTGAGGTAAAAATAAGTTACCAACCGCATACCGTCCAACTGCTGGTAGCTCAATATCAAGCTTAACTGCTTCTTCTCGCATAAATGCATCTGGAATTTGCATCAGCAAACCAGCACCATCGCCAAGCTTAGGGTCATGACCAGTCGCGCCACGGTGTGTTAAATTAGTTAGCAGCTCTAAACCCTGCTGAACAATTTGATGGCTTTTTTTGCCTTTAATGTGTGCTACAAAACCAACGCCACATGCATCATGTTCATTGCTAGGGCTATATAAACCTTGTTTTTCTGGCGTTGCATTTGCCGATTTAATCTTTGTCGGTCTAGTCAATTTTGAATCCTGCAGATTAATTGGGTTGTTCATATTCATATACTATATTCTCAAGCATTACTGTGCATTTAGCAGAACCCTTTATAATACCGTTAAATACTCGTACTATCAATCACATAGCCTACTATTTACGACTTTTTATCGGATAAAATTTTCTGGAAAGCTTTTTCAGCTGCAGCAATCGTTGCTGCAATATCCGCATCTGTATGGGCTGCAGAAACAAATCCAGCCTCAAAAGCTGATGGGCCGAGGTAAATACCACTCTCTAACATGCTGTGGAAAAAGGTATTAAAAACGGTTTTATCTGATGCCATTATCTCATCAAAAGAAGTTGGACATGCCTCGCTAAAGTACAGCCCAAACATACCACCTACGCTTTGTCCGCTAAAAGTAACGCCCAATTTTTGAGCGGCGTCAACTAAGCCATCAACTAACTTTTCCGTCTGTGCCGCTAAGTTTTTATGGAAATCTGGCGCCTGAATTAGTTCCAAAGTTTTAAGCCCAGCTGTCACTGCCACAGGATTGCCTGATAACGTACCCGCTTGATACACTTTTCCTAATGGCGCCAAACCTGACATGATATCTTTACGCCCACCAAAAGCACCCACTGGCAAACCGCCACCAATCACTTTACCCAG